>JBDTMP010000179.1:0-11837 GCA_039934215.1 Ginsengibacter sp. | reverse complement strand
TACAACTGCCTCCGTGAAGGAAAAGAATTATTCAATGTTCTTTTTAATTGTTAATGATAATATTGTTTCATTCTTAAATTGATTGATACTTTACATAATGATTTTATGTAGCAAAAGCTACTGTCATTTTTAAAAAATATACATTTTAAAACAGGAATACAATGTCCCTTATAAAAAACCTTCTCTCCGCGACCTATCCTTTCAGAATGAAAATTTCAAAATTAACAGGCATGGGAATTAATATTGTTGAAAACAGAAAAAATAAAACCGCACCCGTCACTTTTTATTCTTTGACAGCTGTTACAAATAGTGGAGAAGAAATTTTATTTGAAAAATATCGTGGTAAAAAATTGGTAATAGTAAATCTGGCCAGCCAATGTGGCTACACGCCACAATATGCAGAGCTTGAGCAATTGCATCAACAAAATAAAGACGTCGCTATTCTTGGTTTCCCTTCCAATAATTTCGGTTCACAGGAGCCAGGCACTGACGATGAGATCGCTGATTTTTGCAAGGTGAATTATGGAGTAACTTTTCAGCTTTTTAAAAAGAATGACGTTACCGGAATTAATAAACAACACTTGTATGAATGGCTGTGCGATGCAAATAAAAATGGATGGAATAATTTAGCGCCACAATGGAATTTCTATAAATATCTGATCGATGAAAAAGGAAATCTTTCGAAAATATTTTCTTCTTCTGTTTCGCCGGCTGATATGATTTTGTAAAAAACTTTTGGAAAGTTTAAAACTTTCCAAAAGTTTATACCGCACATTTTTCATGGTAGTTGATCAGTTCAATCACTGATCTTTCAAATTCGTAGCCGCTATATTGATCTACGATTTCATCAAGCACTTCCAGTATTTCATCTACCTCTTTTAATGTAACGAGCTTAAGCCGATATTCTTTTATGTTGGGCATCCCCTTTAAATAATTGGTATAATGCCTGCGCATTTCATTGATGCCGACAACAGGTCCTTTCCATTCGTAAGATTTGATAAGATGCTTTTTACATACGGCAACCCTTTCTTCTACCGAAGGTGGCGGCAATATATTTCCTGTGCGTACAAAATGTGTTATTTCATTAAATATCCACGGATAGCCGATGGCGGCCCTGCCAATCATGATGCCATCAACTCCATACCTGTTTTTATATTCCAGCGCTTTGTGCGGTGAATCAATATCACCGTTTCCAAAAATGGGAATATTGATCCTGGGGTTTTCTTTCACTTTTGCAATCAATTCCCAATCGGCTTCCCCCTTATACATTTGAGTGCGGGTGCGCCCATGAATAGCGAGCGCCTGTATGCCAACATCCTGCAGGCGCTCTGCGACCTCTTGAATGTTTTTAGTATTATCATCCCAGCCAAGCCTTGTTTTTACGGTAACGGGAAGCGAAGTGCTTTTTACAACGGCGGCGGTTAAACGCACCATCAGCGGTACATCTTTCAATACTCCGGCACCTGCGCCGCGACAGGCAACTTTTTTTACCGGGCACCCGAAATTAATATCGAGTAAATCAGGATTGGTAGCATCTACAATTTTTGCGGCGAGTGAAAGGCTTTCTTCGTCCCCACCGAATATCTGTATGCCCACCGGCTTTTCATAATCGAAAATGTCAAGCTTCTTCCTGCTTTTTATAGCATCCCTTATAAGCCCTTCGCTGCTTATAAATTCAGTGTACATAAGGTGAGCCCCATTATCTTTACATACCGCACGAAACGGCGGGTCGCTCACATCCTCCATTGGTGCAAGCAATAATGGAAAATCAGGAAGTTGTATGTTACCTATTGAAGGCATATTAATTTGTGGATGGTTTGTGAATGAGCAATGGTCAATAGTCAATAGTCAATAAAGAAACCTTCAATTTCAACCTGATACCTAATACCTCATAACTGATACCTGATACCCGATACTATTATTAAAATAAAATTGGCTGTAAATTTACGCACTAAAAATTTGAGATAATGGTTGTTGACAGAAATTCGAAAAACATTAGCTACCCGGCGCAATTGGGAATATTACTTGGTTTTATTGGGGCGGGACTTATTATAGGGGCAATCATTTCTGTTGTTATCTGGAAGATGATGACTGGCAGGCCCATACTTTCCATGGCGGATGATATGCTAAAGCCACAATATTATTACGCAATTATGACCATCCAGGCAGTTTCTACTTTCTTTATGTTTTTTTTACCCGTGTATATTTTAGCGCTCATTTGTTATCGTAGGCCTGCAAAGTTCATAGGGTTTAATACGAATATCAACTACAGGCAATTTTTAATAGTTATTGGAATTCTCATACTTACATTTCCCCTATCAGGTGCCCTGGCTGAACTTAATAATATTATTCCTATTCCCAAAGAATGGGCGATAAAATTTAAGGCCATGGAAGACTCGCGTGCCGTGCAGGAAGCCGCGTTGATCAATATCAACTCATTTCCAAAATATCTCATATCACTGGTGGTTATAGGATTGTTGCCGGGCCTTTTCGAAGAAATATGTTTCAGGGCCGGGTTACAAAATATTTTTACGCGGTGGTTTAAAGGACCGTGGTTGGCTATCATCGTAACTTCCATAATCTTTAGCATTATTCATATTTCGTACTATGGGTTTTTAGTTCGTTTCGGTTTGGGGATTATTCTTGGCCTTGTGTTTTATTACAGCGGAAATCTTTGGCTTTCCGTTTTATTTCATTTTCTATACAATGGATTACAGGTAACAGTACTCTATGCAATGAACTTTTCAGGAAAAAAGCCATCTACAAAAGATATGGAACAAAATTTTCCATTGTGGGCGGGAGTAATTGCGCTGGTATTAATAATTTACCTTTTTAAAAAGTTTAAGGATTATTCTTTACTCCAGCAGGCAAAAAGAATTGAAGACGATTTTCCTGATGATGATTTCCATAACTGGGCAACCGCTCAATCTTAATATTTTAAATGGCTTTTGATTCAAAAACTTTTCAAACGAGGGCGGTTACGGCGACTGTTTTTGCAGTTGTAATGTTAGCGGGTCTTTTGTGGAATGCATGGAGTTTTATAATTCTTTTTACCATCATTCATTTTGGCTGCTGGTTTGAATTTGTCAGGCTTCTTAAAAAAATAAATGGGCCAACATGGGGGTACTTTCTACCCCTGGGATTATTATATATCACGCTACCGATTCTTTTAATTATAATATGCGGATTTCCGTATATGGATTCAATGTTATTTCAGCGCGGCTATGAAAAGGCATGGAATTATTCTCCCGTGATTCCGTGCGGAATTATTTTTTCAATCTGGGTAAATGATACCATGGCTTATATTGTCGGGTCCTTAATTGGCAAAACGCCATTGTCCCGCATTTCACCTAAAAAAACATGGGAAGGAACTATTGGTGGTGTGATTCTCTGCATATTGACCGTTTCATTTATCGCTAAAGCAACTGCTTATTATAGCTTTCATGTTTGGTTTATCATAGCTGTGTGCTGTGCTATTTTCGGTACCTTAGGTGATCTCCTGGAAAGTAAATTAAAGAGAATGGCGGATGTAAAAGACAGCGGAACTTTCATGCCTGGACATGGTGGATTTTTGGACAGGTTTGATTCATTGTTAATCGCTGCCGTGCCGGCGGGCTTATATTATATTTTCTTTAGATAACCGGCTTAAAAATAATACGCTCTTCTTCCCTTTCAACTTTTTATATTTGTAGTTAAACTTACTGGATGAATATTCACAAAGAGGGCTATAAATCCATTGCCCTGAGCGCATTGGTTTTTGGAGCTATCAATATTATTTTCTTTTATTTTTTCAGCGCCTCCTTGCCGGTGATTTCATGGATTATTTTTGGAGGAAGCCTGCTGACACTGCTTTTCATTATTTCTTTTTTTCGCTCTCCAAAAAGAAATTGTACGGTTGCGCACCACCAGGTTATTTGCCCTGCTGATGGAAAAGTGGTAGTAATAGAAGAAACTGTAGATCCTGAATATTTTCATGATAAGCGCCTGCAGATCTCCATTTTTATGAGCCCCGCCAATGTGCATATAAACCGCATTCCTATGTCGGGAGAAGTTTTGTACAGCCAGTATCACAAAGGAAAATACCTGGTGGCATGGAATCCAAAATCATCTACTGAAAATGAAAGGCATTCAGTGGTAATTAAAAGCGACAGCGCCATAATTTTAGTAAAGCAAATCGCCGGAGCCGTTGCGAAGCGAATTGTAAATTACCTGCAGGTAGGCCAAAATGTAGAGCAGGGCACTGAGATGGGATTTATAAAATTTGGCAGCAGGGTAGATGTTTTGCTTCCCGTAGGCACTGAACTGAATATAAAACTCAACCAGGCCGTAAAGGGTGGCGTAACCGTGCTGGCAACTATTGACACATTGGTTCCGCTGGAAGAAGAAATAAAAGAGCCTGCAAAGAAAAGTATTGAAAGTTTTTAAAGAAAAAATTGAAATACAATATTTACCTGATAAAAGGACTCATCTTACCTGATTATTTTATTGGTTCACTATTGCCTTTTAAAATATTGAATTTCCTGTTCGTGTTTTTTCGCAGCTTCTTTTGTTTTAAAAGTCCCCAGATTTCTACGCTTTTTTGTTTTGGCATCTGTCTTTTTAGAATATAGCCTATACTCACCAGACCTTAATTTTCTTATCATGATCATTGATTTTTTGTAAATAATAATGTTGAGAAACATCAAGTGTTTTGCCTGAATAGATATCTAAAGAACAAAATTGACCATGTTATTTTTCATAAAGCACCTGGCATACCTCGCAATAAAAACTTCTTCGTTTTGTTTTGCCACAATATTTTTTTATAATAGGAACATGATCTCTCGGACATATTTTTTTTGTGTATGCCAGCCAGTTTTTTTTTAGCACAAAATCTTTTTTCCATGCAAGAAAATCGAAACTATAATTACGGGCTTCTTTTATAAGGTCCGCCAGTTTGCGTGTAGGGATGGCCTCCATTCTCGTTTCAGGGTGCAGGCGTATGCGAAAAAGCACTTCATTCTTTATAATATTTCCAACTCCGGTAAAAATATTTTGATTAAGCAACGTGTCGCAAACAAGTTCACCGGGAATTTTTTTTATTTTTTTCTTTGCTGCCTCCGGGTTCCAGCTATCGCTCATTACATCCGAAGTCCAGTCGTATGCTTTCTCAATATCCTCCTCAATAAATTTTATTGAACATGCATAAAAATTCAGTTCCCCTTTTTTGAAAACGAATCTCAATCTTGGCACAGCTTCTTTCCCTTCATTTATACGATAGCTTCCAAAAAGCATAAAATGAATACGAACAGTAAAGTTTTTGAAGGATATAAGAAAATGTTTTCCCCAACTTTTAAAATCAATGATCTTTTCTCCTGCCATCCGTTGAATATCGAGCTTGCTGTTGCCTTCCACTTTTATAATTTTCTTCCCTTTAAACTGTTGAACGGCTTCTTTAAGAATAACAATTGACGGGCCTTCGGGCATGAAAGAATTTTTATTCCACACTTCAAACGGCAAGCCAGTATTATGTGTTACCAGCTATGTTTACTAAAATCGTGGAGGAGAAATAAATCTCAATAAAATATTTTCGGATTTATCAGGCTAAAAAAACAGTAGGATTTTTCTTAATTTTTATCGATTCGTTTTCCGGAATTGTTTCCACCGCCGGTATCGTCCTGGGTTGAAAGTGCATCTGCAGAAGGATCGTCCTGGGATTTTGACGGGGCCGGATTCTTTTTAGGAGATTGTTTGATGGTTACTTCGTTTTCCTCATTATAACCAGCGTTGGATACCGATCCTTTTTTTGACCCACTTTGTTCTTTTCTTCTTTGGTAATATTTTTTTGACCTGGATTTCATGAGTTTCGTTTATAAGGTTGTTATTAATTTAATCTAAATGAATATACCGCAAATTTGCTGCTATTTCCGCAGAATACGTTTTCTTACTTCTTTTTGTAATTTGATTCCATCTTTATCAGCATTTGTTTTGAGAAAAGTAAATTCTTCAGTCCAGGGAGAAGTTAAATATCTCAGTTTCGGGTGTTCGTCTTCTATACAATTTAAGATTACTTCTGCCACCTGCTGCGGTGATTGAAAGACTTTAGCTCTAAGCTCGGGATCCGAGAATGTTTTGCGATACTCCATGTAATCATTCATTAATGGAGTATAGGCATCATCTTTAAGACCGCCGGTCTCTTCAATATATTTCATTATACTATTTCCAAATTCAGTTGCAACACCACCAGGTTCAATTAAAGAAATATTTATTCCAAAATATGGCTTCATGTATGTTGCAATACTTTCGGTAAAACCTTCCAGCGCAAATTTTGCAGCACAGTATATTTCGTTTATTGGCTGCCCAATGAGCCCTCCAACTGATGAGACATTAATGATATGGCCACTTTGTTGTTTTCGCATTTGCGGCAAAACAGCTTTTATGCATCTTACCGGCCCGTAAAAATTCACATCTGTCACGTATTCGATTTCATTCATTGTTGCCTGTTCAACAGTTCGCAATAAACCTGATCCTGCATTATTAATGAGAATATCAAGCCTGTTTTCTTTTTCAAGAATCTCATTCACGCATTCTCCGATACTTTCCTCAAGTTGCACATCAAGCTTCATAATATTGATATTGGCCTGCTGCGAATCAGCTTCCTTTTGAAGCGATTCTTTTTTGCCAGTATCCCGCATGGTAGCATAAACAGTATAATTATTTTTTGCCAACAATAAAGCCGCCTGCAACCCTATGCCGGAAGAGGTGCCGGTTATCAACACAACTTTTTTCATTTTGAAAAAAATTTATAATTAATGATTGTTTGGAAATGTCGCCGCTTATTCTTCCTCTTGTTCATCCTCATTTTCAGCTTTGTGAGCCTCCGCGGGGGTTACGTTTTTTATCGATAGCTGAAATTTGGTATTGAGACTTACTTCGTAATTGTTTTCTTGCAAAATTTGTTTTGCAGCCTCATCTTCAAGTATTACTGATGCGAGGTGCATTGCTAATGTTGAGCCGCTTATCACATTTCCTACTTTACCATCAGTGAATTCAATTGTGAATTTATACCCAGCTTTACGACCTGTACCAGCACGTTCAAAGTCAACCCTGTTCAAGTCCAAGACCTGGTTTTCAGCGGCTGACTTTTTCATTAAAATTTTGATAATGGGTAAATATTTTTTCCAAATGTGATTATACATGAAAGGATTATATTTTAATTTGTCTCATTATTAGAAGAAAAACATCCGGATGAGAAAAAACCGGTAATCGGGGCAATTATAGATCAACTTCCGTTTATAAAATTAGTGCAATTTTTTCCACTAATATAAATTTATTGAAAACGCACTAAAAAAGCAATCTTAAAATTCAATAAAACAAACAATTTGTGCGAAAAATCATTTGTTTTAAATTATAAATTTTTGTTTTTCCGCTTTACTTTTTTATTAAAAAATTTAAATAAAAAATGTAGGTGTTGTATTTTAGATTATAATTACAATGTCAAACTGTAATAACGCGTTTAAGAAATTCGCCTTTTTTACTACCAATTCTCCACCACCCTGTATAACTACAATAAGTAATCACAAGAGTATTTAAGAACAGAAATATATTAACATCTTAACAGCAGTCAATTATAAATTAATGACACATCTGCGTTAAGTATTCATTAAATTTGTTGCAGTCAAAACTTTGTCATTGAATGCCATTTGAACTAAAACTTCCAGATTCTATTTCAAGGTTATTGAATCTTCCTGCAAGCTCGCCCAAGCGGCAACAGCTAAAGGTCTTAAAAAGGCTACTTAGAAAATCAAGGTTTACAGAATTTGGGCAAAAATTTCTTTTTGATAAAATTCTCATGAGCAGGCATCCCGGAAAAGCTTTTCAAAAAGTTGTGCCGACTTATAATTACAGTAAAATTTTTCATGAATGGTGGTATCGTGCTCTTGACGGCAAACCCGATGTGTGCTGGCCTGGGGTAATAAAATTTTTTGCGTTGAGCAGTGGTACGAGTGAATCTTCGAGCAAATACATACCAATTACAAAAGAACTTATAAGGGCCAATACTATCACAAGTATCCGGCAACTTTTAAGTCTTGCTTCCTATACGAAGGTTCCCAAATCTTCGGTTGGAAAGGGATGGCTAATGCTGGGCGGCAGCACGCATTTGCAAAAAACTGCCACCTATTATGCCGGCGACCTGAGTGGTATACAGGCAAAAAATATTCCTTTTTGGTTCCAGGGCATGTATAAGCCCGGCAAAAAAATTGCCAGGCAAAGAGACTGGACAAAAAAACTGGATGAGATTGTGGAAAAAGCTCCGGACTGGGATATTGCCTTTTTAGTAGGAGTACCTGCATGGGTGCAGTTGTGTATGGAAAAGGTGATTGAGAGATATGATCTTAAAAATATTCATGAAATATGGCCAAATCTCGCATTTTATGTGCATGGTGGCGTTGCGTTGGAGCCTTATAAAAAAGGTTTTAACCGTTTGCTCGGTAGGCCCATCACATTTATTGAAACTTACCTTGCCAGTGAAGGTTTTCTTGCCTATCAAAACAGACAGGATGCAAAGGGAATGAGGCTTGCGATAAATAATAATATCTTCTTTGAGTTTGTGCCTTTTGATTATAAAAATTTTGACGCTGAGGGCAATATGGTTGATAATCCTGAGGCATTAATGATCCACGAAGTAGAATTGAATAAAAACTACGCGTTATTAATAAGTACCAATGCCGGCACCTGGCGTTATCTTATTGGTGATACCATACAGTTTGTAGATCTTGAAAAATATGAGATCATTATAACAGGCCGTACCAAACATTTTCTCAGTCTTGTAGGGGAACATCTCAGTGTAGATAATATGAATAAAGCCATAAATCTTGTAAGTGAAGAGCTTAACATATCAATAGGAGAATTTACAGTTGCTGGTGTGCCGTATGGTAACTTTTTTGCTCACCATTGGTTTATTGCAACGGATGATAAAGTGAATTCAGAAACCCTGAAAGTTATGATTGATGAAAAGCTCAAAGAGCTGAATGATGACTATGAAGTTGAAAGAAAACATGCCCTTAAAGAAATATTTGTTGATGTGCTTAGCGAAGAAACTTTTATGAACTTTATGAAAGCAAAAGGTAAGGTGGGAGGACAACATAAATTTCCGAGGGTACTAAAAGGAAAAACATTGGAAGACTGGCAAAAATATCTAAAGGGAGCAAAAGTTTAATTTATTATTATCACATACATGGTTTTTAAAGTACTTCTTTTTAATTTGTAGTTTTAACTACCTTCTTGTTCACCTAAATTATTTTCCTGTAACATGGCAGCTGTTCTTGAAGCAATACTCAAAGGCTTTGCGATGGGCTTGTTGCTGGTAATTTCTGTGGGCCCCGTAATTTTTACAATAATAAAACACAGTATAAATAATGGAAAAGAAGGAGGATTTAGTTTTATAATTGGTGTTTGGCTCAGCGATTTTTTGCTTGTTGTTTTAAGTAATGTCTTTTCTGAATTAATCACCCAGCTCATGGATTTTAAAAAGCCGATAGGAGTAGCCGGAAGTTTTTTTTTAATTGGAATGGGAGTCTATTATCTTTTTTTTAAGAAAGTTACACTCCACCCCGAAGATATTTCCCTGCCGCCTTTAAAAGCAAGTGACCATGCTAAAATTGCATTACAGGGGTTTTTATTGAACACGCTAAATCCCGCGGTCATGGCTTTTTGGCTTACCGCAGCCACAGCCATTGCAGTAACGCATACTCCAAAAGAGCGTATAATTATTTTTACAACGGCTCTTCTTTTGAATATGACTGCAGATGTTGCCAAGGTTACCGCGGCGGGTAAGCTGAGATCAAAACTGACTATAAAAAATATCAGGTTAATAAACAGGATCTCCGGCCTTATCTTGCTTATTTTTGGAACTATATTACTGGCCGGTGCTCTATTCTTAATAAAAACACATCCCGCTTAATGAAGCGCCTTTTTATTTTTTTCGCTTCTTTTTTAATCATGTCTTTTTGTAAAGCACAGTCTTCTGATATACTTATTTTAAAAAAAAATCTCAGAACAGTAAAAACATTTTTTCCCGGCAATGAGATAAATCTTACGACTGCTTCAGGGTTTTATAATGGCATCATCACTTCAATTAATCGTGATACTGTTTTTCTTATTCAATATGATGTGAGGCAAAGGCCTTCTAACCTTGGTGTATATTTTCTCGATACCGTTGCAACATATCGTTACGGTATTAATTATAAACAGGTAACCGCTCTTAACAAAGATTACAATAAGAAATTTAATTGGTCTGGCTCGGGAGGTGCTTTGTTTGGCGGAGGGATTCTTTTGACAACTGTTGGCTTAGGCACATGGATTTTTGCAAAGCCTGATACAAGATATTATGCAAGCCCTTACCTGATAGGAAGCGCTGCTCTCCTCGCCGGCATCGGTTATCTCTTAATGAAGTCAGGAAGTAAAGGTTTACAAATAGGTAAAAAATATTCCCTGCAATACGTACCTGTGAATTAAAAAAATATTTACTGTTGAGGAAAAGCAAGAAAGTAAAAAAAAGAAGTACCGCATCGAAAATTGCCAGGTTTATATTTAAAGTTTTTCTTTATGCATTCCTGTTTTCACTTTTATATATTCTTATCTGTAAATGGATCAATCCTCCCATAACGATTACTCAACTGGGCAGCCTGCTTAGCGGTAGTGGATTGCGCAGGGATTATATTGATAAAAAAGAAATGGGTGCCAACATCAAACTGGCGGTACTTTGCGGTGAAGACCAACTTTTTCCTGATCATAACGGCTTTGATTTTAAAAGCATTCAAAAAGCAATGAAGCACAACCAAAAAAGTAAATCATTGCGGGGTGCCAGTACCATAAGTCAACAGGTTGCCAAGAATGTTTTTTTGTGGCAGCATGGAGGTTATTTCCGCAAAGGTCTTGAGGTTTATTTTACTTTTATGATTGAAAATGTTTGGGGCAAAAAAAGAATACTTGAAATGTATCTTAATGTGGCTGAAACCGGCAAAGGCATTTTCGGAGTAGAAGCCGCTTCGCAATATTATTTTCACAAACCGGCAAAAGAATTATCCCGGAAAGAAGCGGCAATTATTGCTTCCTGCCTGCCCAATCCCAAAACGTATACTGTACAACCCTTATCCAAACGGGTTGCTTATCGTTATCCCTGGATTCTGCGGCAAATGAATAACCTGGAAAAAGATCCGGATATCCGGGCTTTGTTAAAGTAACGGGAGTGAGTAATATCAAATTAAATTATCAACAAAGTTTATCGCTTTTTCAAACCTTTCGCTGTAGCTCCCGGATATATCAACCCATGGTACGGCCTGGTTTATCATAGTATCGTTATAGTAGTAATATAATTTTTGCCTTATAGCATGGTCAGGATATTCTCTTAAAGCATCAGGAACCCAATCAACATCAGTATTGCAAAGCAGGTATCCATCATAATGTCTTTCAGCTATACGGTTCAATATCCAGCTATGGCATTTATTAAAAACAAATTCGCACCAAACCTTCATTACATACATATCGGTATCAATGAAAAGAAGGCTATGGGGATGTGCGATGTACGATGTGGGATGTACGATGTTTGACGTTTCTGTTTTCATGCTGATAACTGATTGCTGATACCTGATTACTGATACCTGATTGCTGATACCATCTTCTAATTCAATTTGTCCTTTTGCAATGGTAAGCAGATTCTCATATGAATAATCAGTTCCATTTTTCAACAGATATTCCCTGGCGTATTCGGGAACCCATGACGTTTTATAATGATCTGCAAGCTGGCTGCATAATGTGCTCTTGCCTGTAGATTCAGGGCCTATTATGACAAATTTTTT
>JBDTMP010000178.1:0-15653 GCA_039934215.1 Ginsengibacter sp. | reverse complement strand
AAGGCGCCAGCTCGTTTTCTATTATTGGCAATAGTTTTTTTACGGCAGGCCAATCTTGTTTCCATGTAAAATGTATGGTTACACTTTGCTGATTATTACAGGGGCTCATCCATAGCTTATCTGCATCAATGGTACGTATCTCAGTAATAAAAAGATGAGGGCCAATTTGTTTTCCTAATTTTTGAATAGCAAGAATTGCATCAACGGCATTATTAAACGGAACAAAATATTCCGATTGCAATTCTTTTCCACTGCTGGGAGTAAAGCCCATTTTAAAATGCGGCAACCGTTCATACCACGGCCCGGGCATACCCATTTGTTCAGTACAATTTTCTGCTGAAAGTTCCGCTATTGGATGAAGATTTTTTGTAGCCGCCTTTGCACCAAAAAATTCAGATGAAAAATTATATTTGTTTTCCGCTTCAATTTTTGTCTTTATCCAAACTTCGTTTATGCTTTCCTTTTGCCAGTCAGTAAACAAGCTAACACTGTAGCCACTTTCTTCAATTTCCTTAAAATGTTTTTTCAATTCTGCCAATGGTAATTTTTCATACACATCCTGTCGCACCATATAAGTTGGCAGAATGTCCAACGTTACTTTTGTTACGATACCCAATGCGCCTAAACCGACTACCGCAGCAAGAAATTTTTCACCATCTTTTTCCCTGTATAAATTAATTATATCACCTGAAGCTGTAACAATTTCCAGTGCTGATACCGCAGAAGATAAGTTTCCGTTTTTTACGCCGGAACCATGTGTAGCAGTTGCTATAGCGCCTGCCACAGAAATGTGGGGAAGAGATGCAAGATTGTGTAAAGCAAAACCCTTGCTGTCAAGATAAGGCGCCAACTCTCCATATTTCATACCACCATTTACGGTTACAGCATGTGTGCTTTCATCAATCGAAATCTCGCCATCCATCTCCTTCAAAGAGATAAGATTGTGCTTGCTGTCTGCAATTCTGTTAAAACAATGCCTGGTTCCAAGCGCTTTTACTTTAGGATATTTCTTCACCAAATCCTGTACTTCTCCAACAGACTGAGGATAGTATAATTTGTTGGTACTATAAGTAAAATTTCCAGCCCAGTTGGTTAATTCTTTGTCCTGCGAAAAAAGAATATCCGGTTTTAAAAATGTTCCCGCCATGGTTGCTGAAGATAATTTTATAAATGTGTTTCTATTCACGAGATTTATATTTACAAGTTCATTTTTTTGGTACATAAAGATAAAATGATTTCTGTGGGAAAAGATTTTATAAAAAAGATTTGACTAAATTTAAAAAAGGCAGTTAATCATCTAATTCAACATTCTAATCTGAATCAATAACTTTTACCGGGAGAAATACAAAGCCAGGTAAAAATCAAAAATCCAAAACAATGATTTTTAAAAACGCAGTACTCTTTATATTTTTAGCCGTTTCGACTGTGCAATGTACGGCGCAACATCTTGCTGAAAAGGCAAACGATTTTTTGAATACACTTTCCCCTGAACTGAAATCAAAAACTCTTTTTTCATTTACCGATTCAGAAAGAATGAACATGAACTATGTTCCTATAGAAAGGAAGGGGCCGACGTTTCATGATTTCAATGAAAAACAAAAAGAGGCGGCGCTGAATTTGCTAAAGGCTTCTTTAAGCAACCAGGGGTATGAAAAATCTCAGGAAATAATGCAACTTGAAAACGTATTATTTATGATGGAAAAAAATACAACAAAAAAGCCTGAAGGTAAAACATACCGTGACCCTTTAAACTATCATCTTTGCATTTTTGGAAAACCTTCGCCAGTTGATTTCTGGGGATGGAGATTTGAAGGCCATCACGTTTCATTAAACTTTACATCAACGAATGGAAAAATAATTTCTTCTACTCCCTCGTTTCTTGGATCAAATCCTGGGATTGTTCAGATTGACGAAGACAAAGGAAAAGAAGTTTTAAAATCAGAAACCAACCTTGGATTTAAACTCATAAATTCTTTGACGCCAGGCCAGCAAAAAGTTGCCGTAATTTCTGATGTGGCTCCCGGCGATATTATTACCGGCAATAAACGAAAAGTTGAAAATATTGAAACAGACGGAATTCAATTCACTTCATTGACTGCAGATCAAAAAAAAATATTTATAAATCTTTTGAATGTATATATTGACAATTACGAACTGAACTTTGCAAAAGCATTTATGGATAAAATTAAAAAAGCCGGGATAGACAATTTATATTTTGCATGGTCAGGGGCGCTGAAACCCGGAATTGGCAATTATTACAGAATTTACGGACCAGTATTGTTAATTGAATATGACAATACACAGAACCATGCGAACCATGTGCACACTGTAGTTCGTGACCTTACCAATGATTATGGTGAAGATATATTACGGGAACATTATAAAACAGATCATCATAAATAATTTGCCAGGAATTAATCTTCAAGTCCCTCTGCTTGGAGAGGAATTGGGGATGAGGCTCACTAAACCTTCACCACTTTCCATTTTCCTCTTTTAAATAATATCATACTGGTAATTGTAATACATGTCTCCGTTACAACAATTGAAATGAATACACCTTTAGGCCCCCAATGAAGTACAACAGCTACCAGGTAAGCTATCGGAATCTGAAACACCCAAAACCAAAATAAATTTACCCATGTTGGAGTTCTGCTATCGCCTGCACCGTTGAATGCATTCATCATTACCATGCCTACACCGTAAAAAATATATCCAAGGCTTACAATACGCAAAGCGAGTACAGCCACTTCCACTACTGCCGGTTCTGTGGTTATGATTCCAACAAGAAATTCCGCACAGAATAAAAACAGTGCGGACACACAAGCCATAAAAATCGCATTATACTTCGCCGTTTTCCAAACGGATTTTTCCGCACGTTCCGGTTGACCGGCTCCAAGGTTTTGCCCAACTAATGTTGCAGCCGCATTGCTTAAACCAAATGCAGGTAAAATAAAAAATACGATCCATCTTATAGCGATTGTATAACCCGCAACTGCATCGCTTCCAAAGTCGGTCATGATGCGTGCCATTGCGATCCAACTCGCCGAACCAATTAAAAATTGCAACGTAGCTGTTGACGCCACATTCAGGATATTCTTCATCAGTTTTTTGTCAGGTAAAAAATGATTCAGATGAATTTTGATAATTCCTTTTCCTTTGAGTAAATGCCAAAGTTGATAACACACGCCAATACCGCGGCCAGTGGTAGTTGCCATAGCCGCGCCCGTTAGTCCAAAAAAATGAATAAGCAAAGGGCATAAAATAATATTGCAAATATTGGCAAGCCATAAACTTCGCATGGCGATTGCGGCATTGCCGGCGCCCCTGAAAATTCCATTGAGTAAAAAAAGAAGCATGATAACAATGTTCCCTGTGAGCATTATTCTTGTAAACATATAGCCGCCTTCTACAATGTCAGGAGTTGCGCCCATAAGCCTTAAAACATCTTTGGGAAATAAAATACCGGCAAGGCTTATTAATATAGATAGGGCAACCGCAAGCAAAATTGCCTGGGCGCCGGCCCTTGCCCCGCCTTCGTAATTTTTTTCTCCTACCCTTCTTGCTACCAAAGCAGTTGCAGCCATGCTCAATCCAAACGCAAGCGAATAAACAATGGCAAGAACCGATTCTGTTAAGCCGACTGAGGCCGTGGCAACGGAGCCAAGCTTACCTACAAAGAAAATATCAACCACCGCAAACACACTCTCCATGCACATTTCAAGTATCATGGGTATGGCGAGAAGAAATACAGCCTTGCGAATACTTCCTGTTGTAAAGTCCTGTTCTTTGGTTGAAAGCGCCTCCTTAAAAAAATTAAAGATTCCCCTTATACTCTTATCACCTGAATAATTTGTGATCATTATTGACAATAATAAATTGATGAAAAAAAATGAAAATATCGCAGCTATCCAACAATGCTGCATTTAAGTAGGAGTAAATGGGCCTGAACCAAATTGAAATTCTAAGCCCCGCTTAGATGGTCATAGACGATAATTTTATATGGACGCGAAAGTAGAAAGAATTTTTAGGATTCAACATATAATTTATAACCTTTTGTAAAATAAGTAAAGTTTAAAGATCAAAAAATTTGCGTAACTGAAAGGTTTCATTTACATTTGTAACCGATTGGTTACTTAAATAAATTTTAATTAAATGAGAAGAGATGTGTTCCAGGCAATTGCCGATCCTACACGCAGGGAAATAATAAATCTTATAGCAAGGGAATCTTTAAATCTGAATTCGGTAACGGAAAATTTTAATATAAGCAGACCCGCTATTTCAAAACATATTAAAATTCTTACTGAGTGTGGCTTGATCACCATTAAACAACAGGGCCGCGAGAGATATTGCGAAGCCAATCTTGAATCACTTGCCCAGGTATCTAAATGGATAGAACAATATAGATCTTTCTGGACAAGCAAGTTGGATGCGCTTGAAAATTTTCTTAATAAAGAAGCGAAGCCTTTAAGCAGTGCTACAGTTAAAAAAACTCCACTTAAATCAATTAAAAAAAATAAAAAATGAAACACGAACCATTTGTAATCGAACGCACTTATGATGCACCAGTAGAAAAGGTATGGAAAGCCATTACCGACAAAGATCAAATGAAGGAATGGTATTTTAATATTGAAACATTCAAGCCTGAAGTTGGTTTTGAATTTCAATTTGAAGCAGGTAGTAAAGAAAAAAAATATTTGCATTTATGCAGAATAACCGATGTGGAAGCTAATAAAAAACTAAGGTATAGTTGGAGATACGATGGTGTTCCGGGTAATTCCTTTGTTACTTTCGAATTATTTCCGGACGGGAAAGGCACCAGGCTAAAACTGACACATGAAGGTTTGGAAACATTTGTAACGGATAATCCTGACTTTGCAAGAGAGAGCTTTGCCAAGGGTTGGAATCATATTATTGGCAAATCATTAAAAGAATATGTAGAAAAAAAATCCTGATTTGTTTTAAAAAAACTCCCTGGAATATGGCAGTTTTTTTTTTGAAAATATCTTTAAAGATACCTCAGTGGATTGCGTCTTGAATTTTGAATATAATTTTTTATGTTCATCCAGAAAGCAAAAAACAAATAGACGATAACCGGGGAACCGAGTGTAAGGAAAGAAATGTAAATAAAATATCTCCTGATAACGGATGTGGCGATCCCCATCTTTTCACCTATGGCAGTGCATACGCCAAAAACCTGCCATTCTATAAAGTATTTTAATTTATACATAAGTCAAAGCTAAAAAATAATTAGTATATAATATAAACGATAACACCGCGTTGAAATTGTGGTCAAAAACACAACTTTTTCTAATTCATAATATCATCAGGGAATACATTGGTTGGCAGTAAAAAAATAACAACTCAATAGCAATTAATAGAATTTTAAAATGCCCAATTTTTTGTAGAAAAACATTTTGTCAAAGAAGCCCGGAATAAATTCCTGGTAATTGTGATAAATTTCTTGATTTGATTTTAAGTAAATTTGCCTGTAATAATCTTCAAAGAGTACAATATTGTCAATGGCATTTATACTCTCCTCCTTTAACCAAAAAAAACTATAGTATGGTATTTGATCTTGAGATGATAAAAAAATTATACCAGGGCTTTACAGAAAAAGTTGATGCCGCCCGTAAAGTTACAAATCGTCCTCTCACACTCGTTGAAAAAATTTTATACGCTCATCTTTGGCAGGGAAATGCTGATACTGCATATGAAAGTGGTAAAACTTATGTTGATTTTGCCCCTGACAGGGTTGCGATGCAGGACGCTACTGCCCAGATGGCCCTGTTACAATTTATGCAATCTGGCAGGGCCACGGTGGCTGTGCCTTCCACGGTGCATTGCGACCATTTGATACAGGCGGAAGTTGGAGCAGTACCCGACCTTGTAAGAGCAAAATCAGAAAATAAAGAGGTGTATGATTTTCTTTCCTCGGTTTCGAATAAATATGGAATTGGTTTCTGGAAACCTGGCGCCGGAATTATTCACCAGGTAGTGCTGGAGAATTATGCGTTCCCGGGTGGAATGATGATTGGCACGGATTCGCATACCGTAAATGCGGGGGGGCTTGGGATGATTGCAATTGGAGTAGGTGGCGCTGATGCATGTGATGTAATGGCGGGGTTGCCATGGGAATTAAAATTTCCAAAACTTATTGGAGTAAAGCTTACAGGAAAATTAAACGGATGGGCTGCATCAAAAGATATCATTTTAAAGGTAGCGGGAATTCTAACTGTTAAGGGCGGCACGGGCGCTATTCTTGAATATTTTGGAGATGGTGCTACATCACTTTCATGTACAGGCAAAGGAACAATTTGTAACATGGGAGCGGAAATAGGCGCAACAACTTCCATATTTGGCTACGATAAAAAAATGGCCGAATACCTCAAAGGCACGGGCAGAGAAGATGTAGCAAAAGAAGCTGACCGCCTCGCAAAATATCTTACGGGCGATAAAGAAGTATATGCTAATCCTGAAAAATATTTTGACCAGGTAATCGAGATCAATTTATCTGAATTGGAACCACATATAAACGGCCCGTTTACCCCGGACCTTGCATGGCCGATTTCAAAATTTGCTGATGCAGTAAAAGTAAATGGCTGGCCGGATCAATTGGAAGTCGGGCTTATTGGTTCGTGTACCAATTCTTCTTATGAAGATATTACAAGAGCAGCGTCTATTGCTGCACAAGCTACCAATCATGGGTTAATAGCAAAATCAGAATTCACGATCACACCAGGTTCCGAACAGGTAAGATACACCGTGGACCGTGATGGATACCTTGGAATATTTGAAAAAATGGGTGGTGTTGTTTTGGCAAATGCCTGCGGGCCTTGCATTGGACAATGGGCACGCCACTCCAATGATCCTAATAGAAAGAATTCTATTGTTACCTCTTACAATAGAAATTTCGCTAAAAGAAATGATGGAAACCCTAATACACATGCTTTTGTTGCCTCTCCTGAATTAACCACTGCGTTGGCAATTGCAGGCTCACTTTCTTTTAACCCACTTACAGATTTTTTAACGAATGATAAAGGAGAAAAAATAAAACTGGAAGAACCACAGGGAATTGAAATGCCGGTAAAAGGCTTTGCTGTTGAAGATGCAGGATTTCAGGCCCCGGCACAGGATGGCACCAACATAGAAGTTATCGTTTCACCTGCGTCGGACAGGCTTCAAATATTGGAACCATTTCCTGCATGGGAAGGCACGGATCTATGTGACCTTAAATTATTAATTAAAGCAAAAGGGAAATGTACAACAGACCATATTTCTATGGCCGGGCCATGGCTTAAGTACAGGGGCCATCTTGATAACATCAGCAACAACCTGCTAATAGGCGCGGTAAATTATTTTAATGAAAAAACAAACATGGTGAAGAATCAGCTTACAGGCGGATATGGCCCGTTGCCTGAAACGCAAAGAGTTTATAAAGCAGCAGGTGTCGGTTCTATCATAGTAGGCGATGAAAATTATGGAGAAGGTTCTTCCCGTGAGCATGCGGCAATGGAGCCCCGCCATCTTGGTGTAAGAGCGGTGCTTGTAAAATCTTTTGCCCGTATTCACGAAACCAATTTGAAAAAACAAGGTATGCTCGGCCTTACTTTTGATAACAAAGATGACTATGATAAAATACTGGAAGATGATAGGATAGATATTACAGGCCTGACCTCCTTTGGTGTAAACAAGCCTTTAATAATAATCCTTCATCACCAGGACGGCACATCGCATAACTTTTTAGTTAACCATACTTACAATGAGCAACAAATAGAATGGTTTAAAGCAGGCGCTGCATTAAATATTATAAGAAAAGAATTTGAAAGCAGGCAGTAAGATTTGTCTGTCACTCTTACAATGACCGATATATTTTATACATATTACTTCAGTCTTTTTGAGAGATTTCGGCTATGTTTTCAGATAAAAAACGATGTAAATTTGACAGCACGCATCGATGCAATTACATTTGAAAATATAATATTGATCAACTGACCTATAAAATAGTGCGTTACCTATATTACTGCATTTATTTTAATGAATCAATTTTCAAAACATCAAATAATATTTTTAAGAATAAAATAGTTTTTATAAAAAAACATTCCGAAGAATTTATCAATATTAGTTCCGTTTGATAACTTCAATCTTAAATAAATCGCCATGAATAGGGTTTACAAACAAGACAGCTGGAAAAAAACCTGGAAAGATTTTTACCGCAATGATCTTCTTGAAGTATATGGCCAGCCAGGTAAAAATCTTGGCTATTCCTATTCTTATGAGAACCGGCGAGATCATGTTTTTTCTCTTATTAAAAGTGTGGCGAAGGAAGGCGATAAAATTTTAGATGTTGCAGGCGCTGCAGGAAATTTTTCTTTAAAACTGGCAGAATCTGGCTATCTGGTAACGTGGAATGATATGTACCCTGACCTGGCTGAATATGTAGAAATGAAGAGGGAAAAGGGGACAATAGAATATAAGCCCGGAAATATCTTCGATTTGAAATTCGATAGACCGTTTGATGTGGTACTTGCAACAGAAATCATAGAACATGTCGCACATCCTGATCAGTTTCTGAAATTTCTTTCAACCCTGGTTAGGCCAGGAGGGTATATTGTTTTGTCTACTCCGCTTGGTTCTTACTTTAAAAATTCACTTCCAAAATTTTCTGAGATTAAAAATCCTGAGATTTTTGAATCGAAACAATTTCAACCAAATTCAAATGGCCATATTTTTTTACTTCATCTGGATGAAATACCCCGTTTGACAAAAGAATCAGGATTGGAAATAATAAGTATGAAGTATTATACCAACCCATTGACACATGGTCATATTAAGCTGAATTTCTTACTTAAGATTTTGCCAAAAAAAATGATATTTGGTATAGAAAAGTTTACTCAAAAACTTCCGCCTTCTGTTGGGAAAAAAATTCACGATAATTTCTCCATCCTTTTGAAAAAAGTATAATACATTATATTCCTAAAAAGCAAGTATGGAATGAACAGGTAATGTACCTAAAAATAAATTTCATTTTTTAACCGTCCACTACACTATTAGTGGCTAAGGCCATTTAGAAGCGGAATTAAATTTCATTAGCTATAGCTTGATTATTGCCTTCGATGGGAATTATTTCTAACCCAAAGATTCTGAATAATGTTAAGAGAAGATAGCAACGCCGTCCTTGTCTTTTATCTTTTAATTCTTTTACTCAAACAAATTGGCTATATTATAAGTATTAAAAATTACAATAACAATATATGCAAAATACATCGATAGAAGTAAGGCAATTAACCATTCTTGATTATAAAGAATTAAAAGAAGCAATGGTCAAAGCATACGCCAGTATGGGTGGACAATATTGGCAGGAAGAATCTCTAAAACGTCTGATGGAAGTTTTTCCAGAAGGACAGATCGCAGTTACAGTGGGTGGAAAAGTTGCCGGTTGTGCCTTGTCTCTTCGATTAAATTATGATGACTTTGGTGATAAGCACACGTACAGGGAAATTACCGGCAATTATAAATTTGATACATACGATCCGGAAGGAGATGTATTGTATGGAATAGAAGTGTTTGTCGATCCTAAGTCCCGCGGCTTAAGGCTTGCCCGCCGGCTTTATGAGGCAAGAAAAAATCTTTGCCGGCAATTAAATTTAAAAGCAATTGTTGCCGGTGGACGCATTCCCAAATATCATTTGTATGCAGATAAAATGTCGCCAAAGGAATTTATTGAGAATGTAAAACGGCGGGAGATCCACGATCCTACATTAAGTTTTCAGTTGTCAAACGATTTCCAGGTAAAATTAGTAAGCAAGAATTATTTACCAGAGGATAAAGAATCGATGGGATTTGCAACTTTACTCATATGGCACAATATATACTATGAAATTGAGCAAAGCCCATTGTTATCAACGAAACCAACAGTACGTATCGGGTGCGTTCAATGGCAGGTGCGGCCATATAATAAAATGGAAGACCTTTTACAAAGTGTAGAATATTTTGTTGATGCTGTAAGTGATTATGGATCTGATTTTATTTTATTCCCCGAGCTATTCAACACCCCATTAATGGGCGCTTTCAATCATTTGCCAGCGGTACAGGCGGTGAGGGAACTGGCAAAGTTTACTCCTAAAATTGTTGAAGAGTTTTCAAAGCTGGCAATATCGTATAATGTAAATATTATAGGAGGAAGTATGCCTATGATTGAGAACGACAAACTTTATAACACAACTTATTTTTATCATCGCAATGGTAAAATAGACTATTCTCATAAAATTCATATCACACCTTCAGAAGAATATGAATGGGCAATGGTTGGCGGTGATAAAGTCGCCGTGATACAAACCGATGTTGCCAAAATAGGAATATTAATTTGTTACGATGTTGAGTTCCCGGAATTATCAAGAATATTAGCCGACCAGGGAATGCAGATTTTATTTGTTCCTTTTTTAACCGATACCCAAAATGCGTATAACCGTGTACGTTTTTGCGCCCAGGCAAGGGCCGTGGAAAATGAATGTTTTGTTGCAATCGCGGGCAACGTTGGTAACCTTCCGAAGGTTACCAATATGGATCTCCAATTTGCACAAGCTGCTGTTCTTACTCCATCAGACTTTCCTTTCCCGGTAAATGGTATCAAAGCAGAAGCGACTCCCAATACTGAAATGATAATTATTTCTGATGTGGATCTTCTATTGTTAAGAGGATTACATAATCATGGCAGCGTACAGAATTTGAAAGACCGCCGTAAAGATTTATACGAGGTAATATTAAAAGATAAAAGTAAAGTAGCTTCTGAAAATATCCTGGATAATCCGTCGCTTAAATGAAAATACTTGCGAAAAAGGGATGTGTTATTTTGGTGCTTTAAAATCAGGATTATTGTACATAGATTGA
The DNA here is from genome assembly GCA_039934215.1 of Ginsengibacter sp. Lineage (GTDB taxonomy): Bacteria > Bacteroidota > Bacteroidia > Chitinophagales > Chitinophagaceae > Ginsengibacter. The sequence continues at coordinate 4,766 of JBDTMP010000178.1, read as the reverse complement.
TTGAATAAATAATATTTTCCGTCTTTATAATTTTTCCAATACCGGCGGCCGAGCACATCATAATACAACCTGCCATCCACACTCTTATGGGCGGCATTGTCATCCACTGTAATCACTTTTGCAACGGGTACTTTCGGCTTGCGCTTTATAGCTGGTTTTGTTATTGTTGCCGAGTCGGGTTTCGTTGAAGTTGAGGAAATATTATTGTCGGCATCTGATTCAGGAGTTCTTGCTGGATAATTTTTTTTGTGGCAACTATTTAGTGACAAGCCAATTAATAATACTGCGATCAACAGCTTTATTTTTACCATTCATTTTATTTTTAAAATACTGTTTCAAGAACTCTACCAAAAATTGTTAAACTTAAAATAAACGCTTCACACCAATCCTGAAATGTCTTTTTGTAAGTTTTAAAGAGGTTTCAAATCTCATTTAAGGCATAGAATCAACTACATCTTCAATTCATATAAATTATTATTGTTCATGAATGAAACTTCAATCGGAAAAATCCCTGAAGCCATTTTTGTTGAGAACCAGTTACGGTTTTCAGTTACTGCGATAAATAGCCCTTCATCATCTCCAATAGCCCTGAAGTGAGGTAAGGGCGGTTGTTTTGAAAAGTATGCAAGCTGATAATTGTCTAAAAGATCTATACTCTTTTTATCCAAAATCTCGTCCGGAAAAACAAGCCCTATCTCGCTGATGTTTCGAATTTGTTTCGAAGAAAAAGGTTCGTTTGAGATGTCATTTAAATCAAATCTTGCAATGAGCTCAAGGATATTTCCCGCGGGATCAAGAAAGTAAACCGACTTAGCATTCCAGTTTACAAAGTCTGCAACATAACTTTTGTAATCTTCGAGCCACAATAATTCTGTCCTGTGTTGAATCCACTGAAACGCTTCATTAAACTTGTCAGAAGGTATATTAAAAGCAAAATGATAAAATGGATTCTGATCCTCTTTGGTTTCTCTAAAAATCAAATGAGATTTTCCCACTGTGATAGAAATAGTTTTTTCGCCTGAATATATCACGGGCAGTTCCAACACATCATTATAAAAAGCATATAACGAAGGAAGATGCCTGGCAAGTAATCTTATTTCTTTCAAAAACATTTCTTAATTCAAATAACAATTAAAAAAATTCAGGTTGAAAATTTTAAAGCCATCACCTTGTCAAAATAAATTATATTTTAAAACAGGGAATTCTCAATTTTCGATTAAGCTAATGATACATAAATGGATTGCAAAATAATATTCGAAGAATATTTATTAAATAATTTTTAATAGTCCGCCTTCAAAGAATGTGTATATTGCCCGTGTTTTTATTTTTACTTTTTCTGCTGAAATAAAAAACAATATTGTTGTTCCTGCCCGGGGCCTGATTTCCAAAATAAATGAAGCTCCGCGAAATAACTTTTTATTTTATACCTTGTTTTTTAGAAATTAAAATAGATATTACTAATGGGAGACCACTTACAAATCAAAAAAAAGCCAAAGCAGTACGATGCAATTATTGTCGGGTCGGGAGCAGGTGGCGGAATGTCAGCTTATGTGCTTGCCCATGCAGGCTTAAAAGTCTGCCTCCTTGAGGCGGGCCCTGATTATGATCCTAAGAAAAATTCATCCCAGTTAAAAAATCCATGGGAGTCACCGCGGCGTGGTGCCAGCACCAAGTTCAGGCCGTTTGGCGACTTTGATGGATGCTATTGGGGATGGGAAATTGATGGAGAACCTTACACGCATGCAGAAGGCACGAAATGGGAATGGTGGCGGGCAAGAATGGTTGGAGGAAGAACGAATCACTGGGGAAGAATATCCTTAAGGTTTGGGCCGAAAGATTTTAAAAGAAAAAGTATAGATGGACTTGGCGATGACTGGCCAATAGGCTACGATGATGTAAAACCTTATTATGATAAAATAGATAAGCTGATCGGCGTGTTTGGCAGTAATGAAGGTTTGCCCAACGATCCCGATGGAATTTTTCTACCTCCGCCAAAACCACGGCTCCATGAATTGTTTATAAAAAAAGGAGCAACCAGTGTAGGCATCCCCGTTATACCATCGAGGTTGTCCATTCTTACCAAACAAATAAATAAAGAAAGAGGCTCATGTTTTTATTGCGCACAGTGTGGCCGCAGTTGCAAAGTGTACGCTGATTTTTCTTCTTCATCAGTATTAATTAAGCCGGCCCTTGAAACAGGAAATGTAGACCTGGTGACCAACGCCATGGTACGTGAAGTGCTTACAAATAAAGATGGATTGGCCACCGGTGTATCTTATGTGAATAAAGAAGACATGCAGGAGTACCAGGTGGAAGGCAAAGTGGTAGTGCTCGCTGCAAGTGCCTGTGAAAGTGCGAGGCTTCTTTTAAATTCCAAATCTCCAAGACATTCTAATGGCCTTGCAAACGCAAGCAATGTCGTTGGCAAATATTTGCACGATTCTACGGGCGCCGGTATGGGAGGGGTTTTGCCACAATTATTTGGGAGAAAAAGATATAATGAAGACGGCGTTGGTGGTATGCACGTTTATACCCCGTGGTGGCTTGATAATAAAAAATTAGATTTCCCCCGTGGTTATCATATTGAATATGGCGGCGGCATGAATCAGCCCGGTTACGGAATAGGTTTTGGAATAGAAAAATATAATGGAGCTTATCAGAAACAAGGTAAAACAAAAGAACCTGGTGGATACGGAATTTCATTAAAAGATGATTATCGCTATTTCTGGGGAGCAGGTGTTAACTTATCCGGTCGTGGAGAAGGAATCGCACTGGCGTCAAATTATTGTGAAATCGATCCGCAGGTTGTAGATAAATATGGCATCCCCGTTTTACGCTTCAATACAAAAAACAGCAGTTACGAAATTAACCAGGCGAAGCACATGAAGGAAACTTTTAAAGAGATCATGCATGCGATGGGCGCTATTATTACGTACGGAGATGACGGCCCTGAGAATGATTATGGATTGCATGCTCCGGGAAATATAATTCATGAAGCAGGCACTGTTCGTATGGGTAGTAATCCAAAAACATCGGCGCTTAATAGCTGGAGCCAGGCACACGATTGTAAAAATTTATTTTGCGTAGATGGAGGACAGTTTACTTCGCAGGCAGATAAAAATATTACGTGGACCATATTGGCGCTGGCCATGCGTGCATCAGAACACATTGTTGACGAATTGAAAAAACAAAATATTTAAATAACGACATAACTCTTGTCAAACTTTGAGTTATAAAATTTAATTTCTATGGACAGACGTAAATCCATCAAAGCATTGATCATAGGAACCGCCTCTACCGGCGTACTCCTCGATGCCTGTAAAAACACTGATAAACAGGAAATAAAAACTGCTAAGGTTCCGGCAAAAGAAGAAGGCCAGGAGGATCGGATGGAGGAGGAAAAGCTCCTTAATAAAAAGCTGCAGGGAGAAACATTTTTTACTCCGGGTGAGATGGCCACGATTACGATACTTGCCGATATTATTATTCCAAAAGATGAAGTAAGCGGCAGCGCATCCGATGCGAAGGTTGCCGATTTTATTGAGTTTATTGTAAAAGATCAGCCAAACTATCAAACACCGGTCCGTGGAGGACTGCGTTGGCTGGAAATGCAATCTCTCAAGCGTTTTAATAATTCATTTGCTGATATCACTGACAAACAACGGATAGAAATTGTTGACGACATCGCATATCCCGGAAAGGCAAAACCTGAAATGGCGCAAGGCGTTTCGTTTTTTAATACCATGCGGAGCCTGACCGCAACGGGTTTTTTTACCTCACAAATTGGCGTGAAGGATATCGGCTATGTGGGCAACACACCAAATCAATGGAATGGCGTGCCGGATGACGTTTTAAAACAATATGGCCTTGCCTACAGCGAACGTGAATTGAAAGAATGTGTGAGTTATGATAAGGCTTAGCCGGCTTTACATGTCCTCTTCGGTGTGTTTAGAATTATTTTTTTTGAATAATATTTTCAGAAAATAATAATCTCTTCCCGCTTTATTTGTACAAACTTTAAAAGATTGAAAAAGAAAATAATTCCCGCTGCATTAATTCTTTTATTGCTGACCGGAACTGCAGGTTTGCTTTTTGGCTGGGGCGCCTGGGGCCACAAGCATATAAACAGGGCCGCAGTTTTTGCATTACCGGACGGCATGATTAAATTTTATTATAACCACATAGATTTTATAACAGAAGGGGCTGTAGTTCCCGATCTTAGGCGTGGAATTTTAAATGATAGAAACGAGCCTCCAAGGCATTACATCGATATTGAAGATTTTGGTAACATTCCAATTGATTCATTTCCGAAAACAACTAAAGAAGCCTATTTAAAATATGACACCGCCTTCCTGAATAAAACAGGTTTTCTACCATGGTATATTCAAAATCTTACTAACAAGCTAACACAGGCATTTCAGAAAAAAAGCAAATCAGAAATTATTTTTATCTCAGCTGAGCTGGGGCATTATATTGCCGATGCTCACATGCCATTGCATACGGCTTCAAACTATGATGGGCAGCAAACTAATCAAAAAGGAGTTCATTCGTTATGGGAATCAAGGCTACCCGAATTATTTGGAAATGATTATAATTTTAAGACAGAAAAAGCGAAATTTATTGCAGACATTCCCGCTGAGACCTGGAGAATTATTGCGCAATCCCATTCTTTGGAAACACCATTATTAACGATTGAAAAACAAAACAGGGACCAGTTCAATAAAGACAATCTTTATAAAAAAGATGCCTCCGGAAAAAATATTTTA
>JBDTMP010000177.1:0-4717 GCA_039934215.1 Ginsengibacter sp. | reverse complement strand
GGAAAATTATTATTGAGCGATAACGGCGACTGGCAGGCTTTCGCAGGTAATATGCAACAGGCGATACACATTACCCAATCCCTAACGCAGGACTTTTTCAAACATTTTTATTGGGACAATATTGCGAAGAAAGCGGCGCTGATTGTTGAGGATTTGTAAGTTGATTGACACAGGCGCCTGATAAAAATTATATCATTGTACCGACAATTTTAAGGCTCACTTTACAAACATTTCTTTTCCTCCCACAACGGTACGAATCACCTTTACATTTTTAATTTCAACAGGGTTTATTTCAAAAATATTTTTATCTAAAACAATAAAATCCGCAAGCATATTTGTTTTTAATTTACCAAGTTTATCTTCCTGGAATCCTGCAAAAGCTCCATTTGCCGTATAGCATTTCACTGCTTCTTTTACCGTTATTTTTTCTTTTGGCACCCAGCCATTTGGATTTTTATTATCCAGCGTTCTGCGGGTTACCGCTGAATAAATTCCTTCAAGAGGATTGAGTGGCGCAACATCCCAATCGGTTCCAAAGGCAAGCATCGTTTTATTGTTAAGTAACGTTCTAAATGCATAAGTCCTGCTGATGCGATCATTGTCAATTCTTTTATAAGCCCACCTGCCATCATCAATTGCATGATACGGCTGCATGGAAGCTATTACCTGCAGCTTTGAAAACCTGGTGAGCGCATTTTTAGACAAATGTTGCGCATGTTCAATCCTGAAGCGTTGGTTATTCATTCCGTACGTTTTTTCTGCTTCTTCAAAGCAACTCAATATAAAATCATTTGCCCTGTCACCTATCGCATGTACAGCAATTTGAAGGTGAACATAATCCGCATTTAAAATATAATGCCGCATCGCTGCGGTATCAGTAACCATAAGCCCCGTCGAATTGGGTTCATCTAAATAGGGCTTCCAAAACCAGGCGGTGGTTGAGCCAAGGGATCCATCGGCAAATCCCTTTAAGCCACCCCAGCGAACCCAATCATCACCTTTACCATTTTCTTTAATGAATGAAACAAGTTTTGGCCAGGTTGCCAGCGGCACAAAGGAATACATTCTCATTTTAAGAGTGCCGCCCTTTTCGGCGCGCCTGTAGGTTTCCAAATCGGGGTATCCACCATAGGAACCCATGTCGTGTACTTGTGTTACACCAAGTGACAACGCATGTTCCTGGGCTCTTTGAAAATCTTCATCGAGTTCTGCGTTGCTTTTTTGAGGAATCACCTGGAAAACGAGATCCTGCGCATTATCTTTTAATACTCCCGTAGGATTTCCCTTTGCATCTTTTACTATCGTTCCTCCTTTGGGCGCGGGGGTATTTTTATCAATATTTGCAATGCCAAGAGCCAATGAATTAGCAAGTGCCATGTGTCCATCGAGACGACTTATAAAAACAGGATTGTCCCCTGTAATATTATCAATCATTTCCTTCGTTGGCAAATCTCCACCCCACCGTTCATGATCCCAGTTGCCCCCTAAAATCCATCTTCCTTTTGGTAAAGAAGCCGCATAGGTTTTTAATTGATTTATAAATTCTTTTTTTGAAGAAGCATATCTTAAATCAATGCCGGCAAGGTTTGCACCTGATGAAAGAAAATGCACATGGCAATCAATAAAGCCGGGAATTACAAGCTTATTCTTAAGATCTATAAGCTGCGTAGTTGGCGATTTAAAAGAAGCATACTTATCGCCAACATATAAAATTTTATCACCCGCAACGGCAATACATTTCGCCATTGGCCTGGCCGAATCCCCGGTATAAATATTGCCATTAAAATAAATTTTATCTGCAAATTTTGATTGGCTGAATGCGGCGGTTGTTGAAAACAAAAAAAGCACTGAAGCTAAAATTAATCTCATCATGAATTTCAATTTTTCATGAAGTTACATTCTGTTTAGGAACAAAAATATCCAACAGATTATTTAATTTTTGAATTGTCCAATGAAGTTTTTCCATTAGAGAAGGCAATCCGTTTTTCCAAAAAAAAAAGGAAAGCCCAAAAACTTTCCTTCTAAAAGATTAAACATGTAAGCAAAGAAATCTGATCTAAGTCCCCTTTTAGGTGACGGGCGATTTACATCTTCATAACCTTACCACTACCTGCTACCTTACTGCTGATATTCTGTGCGCCGCCTTTGTAAAATACATTTCCGCTTCCGCTTATTTTTGCATCTATACTATTGCTGGCATATACTTTTATATTTCCACTACCACTTATTTTTGCATCTACATCTTTGCTGGAAACTGTGCTGCAATCAATGTTTCCACTGCCACTTACTTTTACGCTTAAGTTATTAGTATTACCGCTTTTCAAATCAACATTGCCGCTGCCCGATACCGAAAGGTCAAGGTCCTTAAAAGAATCAAAGTCAAGTTTGAGATTGCCTGAACCTGATACTCCGATGTCTGTTTTACCATCACTGGTGAAAGCCCCCGAGCCATCAATATTTCCGCTGCCGCTTTGCTGGAGAGAATTTATTTTGGTCATCGAAACATGAACAAGCATTTTAGAGCTTGACTTCAGGTTCACACCTTTTTTAGATTTAATTGTAAGCTTTCCATTTTCTACTGATGTTTCAATGTATGGAAGCAGGTTTTCATCAGCCTCTACAACAATACTATTTGAATTTCCATAAGCGATAGTTACATCCATAGAGCCCTGTGAAGCCAGCGCCGTATAATTGCCTGCTTCCCGGGTTTCTTTTTTCATTTGTCCATTACCCTTTATAGTTTCCCACCGTTGTGCAAATGAATGAAAACTCAAAAAAACAAATAATGCGATTAATAATTTTTTCATGACGAAATATTTTAAATTTTAGGAGAGATTTTGTGTAACGGATTGTTCCGTAAAAAAGTTACAATATTTATAAAATTTATTTTGTGATTCTTATCCTGTGGAGTATTGGATGATTTTTAAAAGCCCTTTTCAGATTCGGTTTGATTTTTTTTAGAATAGATTTGATTCACATAATCACACGGAATCAAAATAATATATTCATGGCAACTTCCCAAAGTGCAGGTATACTTCTTTATAGAAAAATATCTTCTGAACACGAGGTTTTTATCGTACACCCCGGCGGGCCGTTTTGGAAAAATAAAGAAGAAGGCGCATGGTCAATTCCAAAAGGGGAATTTGATGATAACGAAAATTCTTTGGATGCAGCGAAAAGAGAATTTTTTGAAGAAACAGGAATTAGCCTTACCGGGGAATTTATTGAGTTACAACCTGTAAAATTAAAAAGCGGTAAGAAAGTGTATGCGTGGGCAATTGAAAAAGATATTGATTCGCAAAATATCATCAGCAATAATTTCGAAATGGAGTGGCCGCCCCGATCGGGAAAATTTCAATCTTTCCCGGAAATTGATAAAGGCGAATGGCTTTCGATAGAAGAGGCAAAGAAAAAAATTAATGAAAAGCAGGTTAGCTTATTGGAGCAGCTTCAACAAATACTTTCGAAAAGATAGCCATGTTTAGTCGGAACTAATATCCGGCAATCATATTTTCCAATCAATGATCTCGTTTGACCATTCGGCTTTGTAGGGGATGGTAATTTTTATATAGTTATCTGTGTAGCCATCCATCATGCCATTTTTATTCCTTCCTTCAAACAGCACTTTTCTCGTTTCTCCTTCGTGTTGGCCAGCAAATTCCTGCATTTTTTTATAAGATAATGAACGCAAAATTTTTGTACGCTCATTACGTATATGGATAGGAACTACGGGTTCAATGCCCAGGGCATGAGTATTGGCCCTTTCTGAATAAGTAAATACATGAAAATAAGATGCATCAATTGATTTTAAAAAATCAACGGTCTCTTTAAAATCTTCATCCGTTTCACCAGGGAAACCTGTAATCACATCAACTCCTACGCAGCAATGAGGCATCAGGCTTTTTATCAATGCAATTTTTTCAGCATACAATTCTTTCTTATAGCGCCTGCGCATAAGCCCAAGGATTCTATTGCTCCCGCTTTGTAATGGAATATGAAAATGAGGCATAATTTTTTTGCTGATCGCAACAAGCTTTATTATTTCATCAGACAATAAATTGGGCTCTATTGATGAAATGCGGTATCGCTCAACACCTTCATTAATCTGTAATGCCTGTAATAGTTGATGGAAATTTTCGTTCGTTCTTAAGCCGTTGTCATCTTTTCCAAAATCTCCCAGGTTGATTCCCGTCAGTACGATTTCCTTTACACCTTCACCTGCTATTTTTTTTACTTCATGTAAAACATTTTCGATGTTATTGCTCCTGCTTTTTCCGCGAGCCATTGGGATCGTGCAAAATGAACAATTGTAATCGCAGCCATCCTGAACTTTTAAAAATGTCCGCGTCCTGCTATTGAGTGAAAAAGAAGAATTAAATCCGGCCACTTCTTCAATATCGCAACTGCATATCTTTGCGGAATTGCCTTTGGTGAGTTGCTGAAGATGTTTTATAATATTAAATTTTTCGGCGGCGCCAAGCACGAGATCTACGCCTTCTATCGCCGCTATTTCTACTGGTTTTAATTGCGCATAGCATCCGGTAATTACAACCATGGCTTCCGGCGCTTTGCGTTGTATTCTTCTCACAAGCTGGCGGCACTCTTTATCGGCATTATCAGTAACAGAACAGGTATTGATTACATACACATCAGCCTTATCAGTAAAATCCTTTTTTACAAAACCATCCTGCTCCAGCAATCTCTCGATGGAAGAAGT
>JBDTMP010000176.1:0-5044 GCA_039934215.1 Ginsengibacter sp. | reverse complement strand
GAATGCTGTCCATTTTTATGAATAACCCTTTCAGCAGTAACTATATCATAAACCAGGAAATCATTTTTTTTATGGAAGAATATATTCCCGGCGTCATTTTTTTGAAGGCTTCCTGCTGATTCGAAATAAATTTTTTCTCCTCCATCCAGTTTTTCTTTGGCATGGATGCACCAGTTATTTATGTTTTCTGCAGCATCGTTTTCATGTATTCCTTTTTGCAGGGAAATATAGCTTACAAGATCTTTTCTCAGGTGGACTTCCTCTTCTTTAAAAGTAATTTCATCTGTAGGTGGGAATAGTTCTTTATTAGCGACATCAAGTTCAGCGGGCTTTGTGATTATCCTGAAATGGCCCAGGCCGGGCAAGCTGCATTCTTTTTTTTGAACTAAATATGAGGTGATGATCTTCTCCATAATTCTGGCAAATATCTATAATTTAACCGATGAATTATTTCGCCATTTCTTAAAAGTGAATTATTATTCCACCGATTACCTGCAAGCCGTATACGGGGTAATTGTTCCAGCGCTCGTACGTGCTGTTTAGGATATTATTGAAATCAAGCCATGCACTAAATTTTGGAGTGATCTTAAATTCTGCGCCGGCACTTATGTCTGTTCCTCCCTTCAAATTTTTTTGTGAGCCATCGCTCAATAAAGCTTTCGCTCCTGAAAATGCCACAAGGTCGCCTTTAATTAATACCTGTTTAAAAGCATTCCATCTTAGTGACCCGTTGAGTTTTAAAGGATACAAATGCCAGGCTTTTTCATTATCCTGCAAACCTGAATATGTATTTAAATCAAGACCCGCCGTTACGGTAAATTTATCCTGGTTTATATAATTCAGATCGCCGTGGATCTGGAAATTGTCAAGCTTACTTTCATTTCTAACTATAAAACTTTTTTCATCATTTATATCATTAACAAATAGCGGCAAATCATGAAAGGTTATCACCGCTGCTTTTGCATTAAAGGTAAAATGCTTGTCTATAGTAGCTTTTACACCGCCATAAAATTGTACTTCTTTGGTATTATTTAAAAAAGCAGGATCCTGCATATAAGGATTTTCACCGCTTAAAGTACGAAAGCTGTTAGGGATGTATCTTCCCACCCACCCTGCCTGTATCGCAAGAACGTTGTGCTGTAGCTGCGCCTCTCCGTAAACGTTAGGCAAGATGGTAACATCATTGTTGTTCCATGATGGCGTGGCACCTCCATGAAATGTAAACATATCACTATAATAAACAAGTTCCGGCGCCAACTGGAACAAATTGTTGGTAAGATGATCCGGCGAATTTTTAAGCTGGTATTTATTGAAGTTTCCGCTTGCTATTACTTTCAACGAAACCAATTCGCTAAATTTTTTCTCAGCCGGAATATTTAAGAGCAAGGTAGTTTCCGAGGCTTTGTTTTCTCTTGAAAAAGTATGAAGCTCCAGGTGCGGATTGTAAATAATATTCAAATCATTAACCGCGATATTTCTAAAGCCAACACCAGCCGAAAAGTCCTGGTAGCTCCTTCTTAAAATACCTTTATCAAAATCAAAAAGATCATGGTTATAACCATATTGATAATATTCATGTTGCTGAAAAGCGGCGAATGCATAGGTTTCATTTTTTTCACTGAAAAGGCTTGCGGTTCCTTTCACATTTATTTCACTAAAATCCTGGTTATTAATTTTCCCCCTTGAAGAAATGTAATTACCATACACATTTGCAAGATTTTTTTTGCCGTCGCCAAAACTAAAGATCCCGGAAACATAGGGGGTAGTAAAGCTGCCAAACCCAAGCTTCAACTGGTTTCTGTCACCAAGTTGCAAAGCTGTGTCCGCGGCTAATGCAAGAGGCTTTAGGGAAACCGGTTGGTAAGTAAAAAATAAATTTTGCGGTGGAATATTATAAGCAAGCCTTGGCCGCGACGTATCGCCCGCAATCGGCGATGCATATAAATTTATTTTTACAGGATCACGCAATACCGGTTTGTACGATGAAGTGATCTCAATAGTTTGCCTTCGTGTGGTATCTCTCTGGCCATTCACTTTTATAACAACAAAAGAAAATACTATCGTGATTATAAAAATTTTACCTGCGTAATGTTGCATCTTTGGATTCATAAAAATCAATTCGTTATTTATTAAATTTCCCGGCCTTCCTGTATTATTTTTTTGAAGAAGAAGGCGATTCAACTTTTGTATTTTGTTGTTCTTCATTTACCGCTTTATTAAGTTTATCCGCCGCCTCTTTTTTCAATTCAGGAACTGTTGCGTTGTCAGCCACGCTTTGAAAAGTTGCTTTTGCATTGAAATAATCTTTTTGCTGCAAATAAATATCTCCTAATAAAATGTATGCCTTGGCAACCCAATAGTCATAAGAGCCTGTAATTTTTATCACTTCCATCCCGGCTTTTTCGGCAGCAGAAAGCTCATTTAGCATGAAATAACAATTAGCAATTTCATAACGGGCTTCCGCACCCCATAAGGATTTATTAGCAGCGGCCACCTGTTTAAACGCCGCGATTGCCTGGTCGCAATGATTATCCGCCTGCAACGATTTTCCTAAAACAAGATTAGCAATTGCTTTATCATCAGTACTCAATCCTTTCTTAGTAAGCAAGTCCTTTGACGCATTATTCGCCTCAGTAAAATCTTTTGTTTGATAATAACTTCTTACTAATCCCCTCAATGCTTCCAATTCATTTTCCGGAGTAGTCGCAAGTTCTTTCAGTTTTGCAAAATAGATTTTGCTTTTAGGATAATCCTGTAACTCGAAATAGTAAGTACGTGCAGTCGCCAACGCAGATCTTTCAGCATATCTATTATTGCCAAGGCGTACAACAGCCTCGTATCCCTGCACAGCATTTTGCCAGTCTTTATTTTTAGCATAGCATTCGCTGCGGTAAAAATTGGCTTCAAGTATGTAGGCTCCCATTGGATATTTAGAAAGATAATTTGATAATGCTGTAATAGCTCCCGCGCAATCATTATTATTGTATTTAAGTTCAGCAGAAGCAAACGTTAAAGAATCGGCTTCAGAAATGCTTATAACCTTCCCTGATTTTTTTACAAAGTCAACATACTCATTCGGCTGCCCCAATTCAACATAAATATTTTTCATATTTTCCATGGCTTCATCTGCCTCGGCAGATTGAGGATAAAGGGTTACAAGCTTCTGGTAATATTTTAAAGCTTCATTATTATCATTAAGATTATAATTGGAAAGGCCGAGCTTTAGGTACACTTTTGGAAACTGACCACTTGCATTTTTCATCTCAAGAATTTTGTTGAGATAAGGAATGGCATCCTTAAATTTTTCCTGCGCCATATAAGTATTGGCGATCTGCATATTGGATTCCGCCACAAGATCACTTTGCGGATAGCGTTGCACGAGGGAATTAAAAGTTTTTATTTTTTCAGAAGGACTATTGATACCGCCTATTAGTGCGATCTGGTACAATGAATAATCACTTTGGGGCAGGCCTTTGTCAAGCACATTTTGATACATGACTTTCGCGGTGCTATAATTTTTTTGCATGAAATAGCTATCGGCTGCTCTTACATAAGCATCTTGTGCCAATGAGGACGACTGGGAAGTAAGTGCAGACGATATGTCTTTGAAATTTGCAAGTGCCAAAGGATAATTTTCTGTTTTGAGATATGCATAGCCCAGCACATATTTTGCAGCATCAGGATTTGCCTCGCCCTGGTAACCTCCCGTTTCCAGGTAGGCATTCATATATCTTATCGCGTCATCATAACGCCCAAGCTTGTACGCAACTTCCCCTTTCCAGAAATTTGCGAAAGGTAAAACCTGGCCGGCATTAGGATCACGGATAATTTTTGAAAGCAGGTCATCTGCCTGGGCTATTTTACCATCATTAATATATTCAGTCGCTTTACCAAAAAGAAGTTTTGGATATACTTTTTGCATCGAGACAGTTGGCTTGCCAAACGATTCATACAATGTTAAAGCATCGCCATAACTATTAGTATTGGCAAGAAGGTTTATTAAAATCTCTTTAGCTTCGTCAGCATAAGTTGATGCAGGATACAAGTCAAGAAATTTATTCATTTCACTTAAGGCAACATCCTGGTAGCCGAGTTCGTAAGATAATTTGGCATAGTTGAAGCGTGATATTTCCTGTTGTTTGCGGTTGCTGCTATTGTTGGCGCTGTATTGAAAAGCATTTCTTGCATTTGCTTTTTGATTGGTTCTTAAATACAAGTCGCCCAATAAATACATTGAATTCTGGCCGAGTGAATCTTTCTCGTTACTCAATTGTTTAAATCCCTCAATGGCTTTCTCGACCTGGTTTCCATCGTAGTATGCATAGCTGAGTTCATACATTATTTCTTTGGAAACCTTATCACTGCTATTTACATACGCTTCCAGTAAAGGAAGCGCTTTTGCAAATTCTTTTTTCTCAAAATATATCTGCCCCATTAAAAGATTTAAGTCTTTCCTGTAATAAACATCGTTGTGTGAAAGAGCCTGCTCGCCATAACGCAACGCCTCATCCTTTTTTCCCTGTGCATAATAAATATCAGCAATGTAGTAAGGAACCAGGGCCCGGTATTTTTCAATATTTTCTACCTTTTTAAAAGAGCTTAAAGCCTCTGCATAATCCCTTAGCTGGAAACTTATGAAACCATAATAATAGTTAGCGTCATAGTAATATTTATTATCCGGCAATTGATGAATTTCATTAAATAAGGGTTTGGCCTGGTCAAATTGCTTCAGGTTGAAATAGGAATATGCCAGTTCAAATTTTGCATCGGCGATTTCTTCGTTGCTTAAATTATCGTAGCCGGCACGCTCATAATAAATTACCGCACGGGCAAAATCATTTTTAGTAAAAAAATATTTAGCGAGGTTGTAACTCATAATCTGTTGACGCGGCTCGTTGTTGGCAGCCTCAATAAAGCGTTGTGCGGCATCTTCAGCTACTGACTGGTTGAGTTTTAAACCACAAACGATATAATAATATTCAATATCCTGGTTTAGATATGCGTGGCTGCTTTGCGTGTTTTCAGGATAGGCATCTTTCAATGG
>JBDTMP010000175.1:0-5698 GCA_039934215.1 Ginsengibacter sp. | reverse complement strand
CGTTTTTGATCATGACATTATTAATCGTTTATGAATAGCTTTGCATTTTATTTCAAACGATAGGTTAGAATATGATCACTTATTAATTTTTTTAAAATGAAATCACCAGAAACTTTGCAGCTTTTTATTTACAGTTCTCTTCGTAAGGGCTTTCACCAGGAAGCTTATTCCTATCTCACTCAATTTTTTAGTTTTGTTTCCATGGCAAAAGTTAAAGGCATTTTGAGAGATTCAGGAACAGAACCTGTTGCAACTCCAACTGAAGAAAATATTTTTATTAAAGGTGAATTGTACAGGCTCAATAAAGAAGATGACTTCTCATGGGTCTTCGGGCAACTGGACGAATACGAAGGCTTCCCGGGAGAAAAGGGCGAGAAAATTCTATATAGAAGAGAATTAACAAAGGTTCAAAAGGAAGATGGTAGCGTGGCAGATGCATGGATATATTGGTTTACCGGTGATGTAGCCGACAAGCCTGTTATTCAGGCGGAGGATGTCTTAGAATATCTTAAGTCAAAAGAGCAGTCATAATTGCGGTAGCTTTTTTATTCAATCCAATGCGTTTAAAGCTGGAAAAAATAACTAATTATTGAAATGGATGAATTTACAAAATAATAAAAATAGATTTTCGTTTCCTGTTCTCAATATTTTTACTCCTGTGCCCTTTACCGTTAGTATCTTCTGCAAGTAAAACTTCACCCGTTTTAAAAATTCTTTTTTCGCCTAATGATGTTTCTATTTCTATTCCGCCATCGATAAGAACAATATATTGCGGCTGTGGTGCATTGTGAAAATTATAATCATAAGTTGGCTCTACTTCACGAAAAATAATCCCTGAAACTTTTTTAGTTTCTGAAAGAAAGCCAATATCGCCCGCATCCTGCAAAGGAATAATGATATCTTCAAAACGGCTATCGCCATTAGCATCGCTGTAGATCCTTGTTATTGTAAACATATTTTAAATTAGTGATTAAAGATGACTGTGTTTGCCTGGCTGATCTCATCCTGGTTGATTGTATGGCCCATGTTCTCATAGATTTTTTCGGTAACCACAGCTCCCATACTTTTTAAAATATTTGTTGTCGCATATACTCTTTCCACAGGCACATGAAAATCGGGATTACTGCTTCCAATAAAAAAAGGGGTTTGTTCAAAATTTCCTTTATAGTTTTCTGTATAGATTTTGTCGCCGATAAGTCCTCCTGTAAATGCGGCGACTCCTCCATATCTGGCTGCGTTTCTCGTTACAAATTCCAGCGTTAAACATGCGCCCTGCGAAAAACCCAGGAAGTAAATATTTTCTTTAATGATATTTTTTTCAGTTAGAGAGGTTAGTAAATTTTCGATCAGGACTAACGCTGATGAAAGCCACGGTTCATTCTGCTGAGGAGGCGCCATAAATGATTGCGGATACCAACTATTATTTTTGGCCTCTGGTGCGAATAGCGCGAAATCTTTTATTTCAAGATGATCGCTTAATGAAAGAATATCTTCAGCATTGGCTCCACGGCCATGCAGCATGATAAGTACTTTTTTTGCGTCTTCAATTTTTTTTCCTGCGTTAACTATTTTTTCATGAAGCATGGCTCTTCGCTTTTTAATATCTCAATATTGCAGTACCGGTAAAGTTTTTTCAATATCGGCTCTCACGTTTTCATACTGCGCAGGAAGCTTAAGATGTTTCCCGAGATCAGTAAGAGGCTCGTCAACTGTAAAACCTGGATTTTCTGTAGCAATTTCAAAAAGCACGCCGCCGGGCTCACGGAAATAAATGGAATAAAAATAATCCCTGTTTATTTTTGGCGTTACCTGCAAATATTCCCTTACCAGCTTTTCACGAAATGTTATTTGTGTATCTTCATCAGCGACACGAAATGCCACATGGTGATTAGTGCCGCCAGCGTTATTTCCACGCTTCCCTTCAGGAGATTCTATGATGTCAATAATGGAAGCATTCTCTACAGCATCGGTTATATAACGGTAACGGTTACCCTCCTGCGATAAAAAATGGTAGCCGAAAATATCAATCAATATTTTTTCCGTATCGTCTTTTTTGTTCGCCATCAGCGTTACGTTATGAAACCCTTTTGTGGCTGTATCCTTTTTTATTTCAGTTGTTTCCCAGGGCTTTCTTTCATCCGGCTTGTCTGGTACAATAAGATTAATATTCAGTCCGTCGGGATCCCTGAATGGTAAAAATGTTTCACCAAATCTTTCTCCCTTATTACTATAGGAAACATTGAATTGCCTGAAGCGATCTTCCCAAAAGTCAAGACTTCCCGGGGGAACTGAGTACCCAATTTCCGTGGCCATACCAGTACCAACATGGCCACGACCAATATTTCCCCATGGGAAAAAAGTAAGGATTGTTCCTGGCGTGCCTTCTTCATCTCCATAATAAAAATGATATGTGCCGGGATCGTCAAAATTTACGGTCTTCTTGACGAATCTTAATCCCAATACTTTTGTATAAAAATCATAATTACGTTGCGCATTGCCCGCGATGGCGGTTATATGATGGAGGCCTAAAATTTGATCTTTCATTGATTGTTTTTTTATGTTTCAAAAATCATTTACAACCAGGCCACGACTACATGTTCACAGATATATTGATCTGGTGAAACTGCCAGGCTTACAGTTACAAAGTAAAATAAAATAACGGCAGCCATTTCAAGAAATATTCACTCAAAAGGGCTTCGCAATGATTCCACTTTTTGAAAAAAGTAATCTTTGCTGTTCGTTTATTCCTGTAAATCCTTAGTTTTAAACTATCCCAATTAACTTTTTAAAAGTAATATGCACAAATTAAATTATCATTCACAAAAATAATATTGATGAAGACTTTGAATCGAACTACCTATGCCATTGTAATTATTGGCGCCCTCTTTTTTATTTTCGGATTTGTAACATGGTTAAATGGGACCTTAATTCCATTTTTAAAACTTGCCTGCCAGCTCGAAAATGATACCCAGGCATTCTTTGTTACTTTCGCTTTTTACATGGCGTATTTTTTTCTTGCGATTCCTTCATCGTATGTTCTTAAAGCAACAGGCTTTAAAAATGGGATGGCGCTGGGGTTATTTGTGATGGCCATTGGTTCAATCATTTTTATTCCTGCCGCGAATGCAAGAAGCTTTGCATTATTTCTTACCGGTTTGTTTGTTCAGGGGATGGGATTGGCTTTATTGCAAACAGCTTCAAACCCATACATAAGTATACTTGGGCCGATAGAAAGCGCGGCAAAGCGCATCAGCATCATGGGTATATGCAACAAAGTCGCGGGTATGCTCAGTCCGCTGATTGTAGGGACATTGGTTTTGAAAAACGCCACGTCTATTGAAGAGCAAATTAATGTAGCATCTACCCAATTACAGAAGGAGGCATTACTCAACGAACTTGCGCAAAGAGTTATTACTCCTTATATAATTATAGCTGTTATTTTAGTGGTGATGGCATTTCTGATCACAAGATCATCTCTGCCGGAAATTGAATCCGGGGAAAAGCAGCCTGGGGATAATAAACTTACTGTGCAAAAAGAAAGTTTACTTCAATACCCGCATTTGCTGTTAGGCGTATTGTGCCTTTTTTTATATGTTGGTGTGGAAGTAATGGCGGGCGATGCGATAGGCACTTATGGCAAACACATGGGCATGCCCTTAGATGAAACCAAATATTTTACTTCCTTTACTTTATTCGCTATGCTTGCCGGTTATGTAATTGGTATTTTCACAATCCCTAAAATTATTTCACAACAAAAAGCGCTGGCTATTTCCGCTGTGTTAGGTATTATTTTCAGTATAGGTGTTTTTATGTCGGATGGCTATACAGCCATTACTTTTATTGCTTTGCTCGGCCTTGCGAATGCGCTGATGTGGCCTGCAATTTTTCCGTTGGCAATTGATGGCCTGGGAAAATTTACCAAAATCGGTTCTGCACTGCTGATAATGGGAATTGCAGGCGGAGCAATAGTTCCATTGATTTATACGGGCCTGAGAGATCATGCGAATCTCTCTAATCCATTATCCTTCCTGGTTTGTATGCTGCCGGCTTATGTATATATTTTTTATTATGCGGTGAAAGGTTTTAAGGCGGGAAAGTCATTTCCACTTATAGCAAAAAAATCAGTTCAGTAAAAGAAAATCATATGAAAGGTTTTGCAAAAATTGTCCTGGATAATTTGTTTAAAAGAGATTTTATGCATCTATTTTTCTTATAGTCATTTCACCCGACCCCTTATATTTAATTTCAAGAAAATATTATTCTGCTTTATTTTTCACGCGACGATTATAAATAACAATTAAGAAAATTATTCCCACTTAATTTTTAAATTGTTTGTAACCTTTTAAATTCCTGCTTACTCTACTTAATGGATGCGGGTATTAAGGAATACTTTTTCAATAGGCTGTATCGATTATTAATAATCTTCTTCGATTTTAAATTTTTTCTACATTAAATTTTTCAAATGAAATTCAATTCTGAAAGAACAACATTACCTGCTTCAAAAAAAAACTTTCCTTTAAATACTTTCGAAAATTCTTCGAGTAAAGAATTCGAACCGCTATTATATAAAATAGCGACCAGCTTTGGATTTAGCAATCGCGAATCAGATGAACTTTTGACACAGGTAAGTGTTTACCCAAAAAGTTTTTGCGCCGCCTATGAATCTTTTGATTTAAGAATTGCGCTCTCAAAAATTATGGTTTATAAATGTATTTTTAAAATAAGCAGCAGGTTGTTTAGCCAAAATATTTCGTTTCGGATAATGCCGCATATGTTCGGATATTATGCGGGCTTTAAAGATTACTGTTATTCAGATTTACGGTATATGCCCCTTAGTTTTCGGACTGTTTATATTTTGAAAAATACCATAGGTTTTAATGAAAATGAAATCGCTGAAATTCTGAATATTACCTCAATCAAAGTAAAGGAACGGTTTCAAAAAGCAAAAACACTTCTCGATAGCTGAGCATATATTCTCACTTATAGCTTGTAACCTTTCTTTCTTTTTCTTACTCTAATGTTGCAGATACAATAGCTAATTAAATTAATTGTAAACTCATGAAACAAAATGGAAATACTTTTCCGGCGCATTTTAATGAATTAAAATTTATAAATGGCAAGTTGCCAGTTCATGACAATTGAAAAATTGCAGCATAGTGATGCAATAATACCTGACGAGGAAACTAAAATAAAATTAATCAGGGATCATTTTAAACAGATAATGATTTTATTAGGCCTGGATTTAAATGATGACAGTCTCAGAGATACTCCTGAACGGGTTGCAAAAATGTATGTGAAAGAAATATTCAGCGGTCTGAATCTTGAAAATAAGCCAGGCATTACTCTTTTTGAAAATAAATATAATTACAATGAAATGCTGGTCGAAAAGAATATTACGGTTTATACGTATTGTGAACATCATTTTGTTCCTATCATAGGTAAAGCGCACGTAGCTTATTACTCCAGTGGAAAAGTTATCGGGTTGTCTAAAATCAATCGCATTGTTGAATACTTTTGCAAAAGGCCACAGGTACAGGAACGGCTTACCAATCAAATTGCAGAAGAATTAAAAGAGGCGTTGCAAACTGATGACGTCGCTGTGATGATTGATGCCGTACATTTTTGCGTTGCATCAAGAGGGGTGAAAGATACGAATAGCAGTACCGTCACGTCGTTTTACGGAGGTAAATTTTCACTG
>JBDTMP010000174.1:0-5435 GCA_039934215.1 Ginsengibacter sp. | reverse complement strand
ATCATTCCGATCTTGGAAATCTCCTGCAAATATTTCTCAACTGCCTGTGAATCACGGTTGGTAATTTGCGTAGCAATTTTAAGTTGCCTCATGTGTGTTTATAATTAATGATTAGTATACGATTGTAAGACATAAATAAAGGGGGAAATGTTGCAAAAGATGTGTTAATCACTAAATCTTTCCGGAACATCTGCAAATTTACACTGCAAAATCGGCATTTCATAACCTTTATAATATTTAATTAAACATTTTACAAAGAATAAAACGTTACCAGAATTTTTTTAAAAGAAAAATGTATTCCTTTATAATTTTATCTCAATAATTTAGCCAAATGATAGATTTCAGGTCAGATACTTTTACAAAACCTACACCTTCCATGTTAGAAGCGATGTTTAAGGCCAATGTCGGTGATGATGTTTTTGGCGAAGACCCATCCGTTAATGCGCTGGAAAAAATTGCCTTTGAAATGTTTGGGATGGAGGCAGCGATATTTTGCCCAAGTGGAACTATGACCAATCAAATCGCAATAAAATGCCACACGCAGCCTGGCGACGAGGTAATATGTGATAAATTGAGTCATGTATATATATATGAAGGCGGGGGAATCGCTTTTAATTCAGGGTGCCAGGTGACAGCTTTAAATGGTGACAGAGGACGGATCAATGCCGATCTTGTTCTTTCCGCGATCAATCCTGTAGACGTTCACAAACCGGTAAGCAGGCTGGTAAGCCTTGAAAATTCGGCGAACCGCGGCGGGGGAAGTTGTTATGAAATGGATGAAATAATTAAGATCAAAGAAGTCTGTCTTATTAATAATCTCAAATTGCATTTGGATGGTGCAAGACTGTTCAACGCATTGGTTGAAAAGAAACAAAATATAAAAGAATATGGTGACATATTCGATAGCATTTCTATTTGCCTCAGTAAAGGCCTGGGAGCGCCGGTAGGCAGTCTCTTAATTGGCGATAAAGATTTCATTTACAAAGCCCGGCGGGTAAGAAAAGTTTTTGGCGGGGGCATGAGACAGGCTGGGTACCTGGCGGCGGCAGGCATTTTTGCCCTTGAAAATAATATAGAAAGATTGGATATTGACCACCGGCACGCCAAACAATTGGCGACTGCTTTGCTTCTAAAGGAATTTACAGGAAAGATGATGCCTGTAGAAACTAATATTATCATTTTTGAAGTAGTGGGCTCACATACTGCTTATACACTTACGGATGCTTTCCGGCAGTTCGGCATCTTAGTAATGCCAATCTCGCCCACACAAATCAGAATGGTACTGCATCTTGATATAACTGAGACAATGATCGCGGATACCATTACAGTTATTGAAGGCTTATAATTTTTTTAGCGAAAAACCCGCTTTTGAAATCAAATATTAGTCCCAAAAGAATAGTTTCCGTCGTATTGAATACAGTTCAGGAAATTGTTTTTAATTTTTTATGAGACAATTTCCAAAGATTTACCTTTTGTTCAAAATTGAGAAAACCTGGTATCGTTACATATTCATTTATAAACTCAAAGCCTATACTTTTAAGTGTCTCGTTAGGAGAAGGATTTAAAGCATAAGGTTCGCAATAAAGATTTTTCAATTTAAGATTTTCAAAAAAGAGGGGCAGCGTCATTTTTACAAGCCGGGCGCCATATCCTATTTTTCTAAATTCTTTTTTCCATATATGCAGGTGCATATAGGCTTCCTGGCCGAATAAGATTTTGTTCACATTAGAGTGGCCAATAGGAATTCCGTCTGCCTCCCAAATGATGCAATATGATTTTTTGTTTTGATAAGGTTTTGATATTTGTTCCATAAACATATTCTGCCATTTTTCTTTCGACGGAATTTTGTTGATATCTACACCCAGGCCATACAGAAATTCATCATCAGCATCGTACCAATAATCAATGATCAATGAAATATCGCTTTCGCGGATTTCTCTTACTGATAAATTATTTTTCACAAATAAAGTTTTTACAGGGTTTGATTTGGTATGAATAAAAGTTATTTGCCGGGAGCAAAATATGAAATTAATTTGTTAGCGGAAAAGATGATATCAACATTCTGATAAACTAAGCGGAACATTAATTGCAAGGCCCCCATCAGACGTTTCTTTATACTTTCCATTCATATCAATAGCAGTATCCCACATTGTTTTTATCACATTGTCAAGGCTCACCTTAGCATAGTCAGGCGCACCCTGTAGAGCAAGCTGGCAAGCAGTTATAGCTTTTATCGCTCCCATGGTATTTCTTTCTATGCACGGTATTTGCACAAGACCTTTTATCGGGTCGCAGGTCATACCGAGGTGATGTTCCATTGCAATCTCAGCGGCCATTAAAGCCTGGCGTTGGGTGCCGCCAAAACTCTCAGTAAGAGCCGCGGCAGCCATAGAAGATGACACTCCAATCTCCGCCTGGCAGCCACCCATGGCCGCCGATATAGTAGCTCCCTTTTTGAATATACTTCCAAC
Source organism: Ginsengibacter sp. (assembly GCA_039934215.1). Taxonomy (GTDB): domain Bacteria; phylum Bacteroidota; class Bacteroidia; order Chitinophagales; family Chitinophagaceae; genus Ginsengibacter. Next base: position 2,964 of record JBDTMP010000174.1, on the reverse strand, counting down.
TTCGGAAGCCGTCAATAAATAACGGATGATCTTATCGTTATTATTACCATCACAAAAAATAATGAAATACGCAAGCACTGCGGGAACCACTCCTGCTGCACCATTTGTAGGCGCTGTAACGACACGGCCAAATGCCGCATTTTCTTCATTTACAGCAAGAGCAAAGCAACTGACCCAATCAAGTATATATTTAAATTCATGGCCTCCCTGCCTGATTGCGATTACCCATGAATCAAAATCAGAATACTGCCTGTCTGCAATTAGTTTTTTATTTAAAGTTGCTGCTCTTCTTTTTACATTCAACCCGCCCGGAAGTACACCTTGTGTATGGCAACCTTTAAAAATACTCTGCTTCATCGTTTCCCAGATGTTCAATAATCCATCACGCGTTTCGTTTTCACTTCTCCATGCATTTTCATTTTCCATTACAACTTCGCTGATTGTCATTCCTGTTTTCATGCACCAATGCTGGAGATCATTCGCATCGGTTATGGGAAAAGGTAATATCACCTCAGCATGTCCGTTAGGTTCTTCCCCTTCTTTGCGCACAAAGCCGCCACCTATAGAATAATATGTTTCAGCAATGTGATCACCGGTATTTAAAACTGCCAAAAAAGTAAGCGCATTAGGATGAAACGGAAGCGTTTCGGTAATTAAAAATTCAATGTCTTCATCGGGCTCAAAATCAATTTCGTATTTGCCATTTAAAATTAATTTCTTCATGGCTTTAATATCGTCTATCCGTGCCCCGATCATATTTACATCGAATGTTACAGGGTCTTCTCCATTAAGCCCAAGTTGTACGGCAATATCAGTACCATGGCCTTTACCGGTTTTTGCCAGCGAGCCATACAGCAATATTTCCAGGCGGATAACTTTACTTAGTAAATTTTTTTTCTCCAGGGATTGCACGAACAAATTAGCAGCACGCCAGGGACCAAGAGTATGGCTGCTTGATGGCCCCACTCCTATTTTGAACATATCAAAAACAGAAATTGCTTCGTGGCTCAAAATTATTTGTTTGTGTAGTAAAGTTAAATAAATGACTGCATGTTATTATGGAATATTCCCCACAAAATTTCACTCAACTATTTTGCCTTAATTTCAAAAAAAGGGCTTCTCTTATTTTTATTTATGAAAACAAATACAATGAAAAAAGCCCTGACAACAATCAAAGCTTTCTATTTATTTAAAAAAAAATATTATTGTATCTCTACAATATGAACATTAAACTTGAGATAGGAATTTGGTGGAACAACGATATTACCAAGATAGTCTCTTACCGGGTTTGGCCCATAACCTAATGACGGCGGAATGTACAAATCAATATCGCCACCCTTGCTCACTAACGGAACTCCTTTTTGCCAGCCGCCGATAACTTCACCCAACTGGAAATTAGCCATTGTCCCTGCTTTAGTCGAGTCAAAAATCTTTCCATCAAAAAATTGTCCTTTATAAGTAACGGCAATAGCTGTACACAAGTTGGCAATGCCTGTACCGCTGCCCTGTGCATTTATTTTATAAAAAAAACCGGAGGCATGCGGGGTTGCTGCAATTCCATAAAGATCCAGCGAATCGCGAAGCTGTTGTATTTCAGCGGCGGCAGCCACTGCGGTTGAATCGGTATAGCCACATGTTTGATCTTTTTTTACGCAACCTATTGTAAAAAGAACAGCAAATAAAAAGGGTAAGATTATTTTCATTTTTTTAAAAGGGTTTTTGATTTCACAAATAAAGAGTATAATATTTAAAGATGTGCTGCATCATCTTTTTGCTCTTTAAATTTTAACTCTTTATATAATTGCTCTTGCTGTTCCCATCTAAATCTCATACGAAAGATCGAAAAAAAAACAGCGACAGCTATAACCCCAATAATTATGACAACAATCTGCGAAAGCGATATGTCAATCATTGCTTTGTACCAATCATGAAAAATAACGGCAACTAAAACCGGGAGGGCGAACACAAGCCCGACAGGCAGGCCTGAGGCAAGCTGGTATAAAAAATTTTTTTTCTTATCCCTGTTCTTTTCCCAGTACGCAACAAAAAGTTTTTCGTCATTGTCGAGCATGTTGCAAATTTACTATCAAAATTTTCGCCGGTAAAATCTACGAATGTGGTGGCTTTTACATTTTTTGGAATTCCGCCAATAACATGTAGGTTTGCCTGCATTAAAACTATCACTGTGAAAATTGAGCAGGCTCTTGTATTATATTTATTAAAAAATAAGCAGATTTCTTTGCAGGGTATTGGCACTTTCAGGCTGGATGTTCCTTTGCCTGAAGTTACAGACAACGATAAACCTGTTATTATTCCTGCTAATGCCGTTTCTTTTCACTATGATCCTAAAGTGGGTGAAGAAGAGACAATTGTTGATTTTATTGTTGAACATACCAAAAAAATTAAGCCTCTCGCATCCGCTGATCTCGATTCTTTTCTTACGCTGGGACGCCAGTTTTTAAACATCGGCAAGCCCTTCACCATTCAAAACCTTGGCACACTGGACAAATTAAAATCAGGAGAACTTGAATTTAAACCGGGCCAGTTGATCTTACAAAAAATTGAAGCGCCAAAAGGCATGACCGAAAATGATATTGAGGAAAACGACGCCGAGAATTTGTTTAATGACTATCAAAATAAAGCGCCCAATAATAGTAAGCGTACCTGGCTTACCATGCTCGCCATATTAATATTGGGTTTTGGCGCATGGGCTGCCTGGAATTTGTTATTCAAAAAAAATAGCACCGAAGTTACACCGTCCGAAAGTATTGTTCCTCTGCCTGATACTGCTTTAAAAAATAACGACTCGCTGGTAAAAAGTATTGCACCGACGGATAGCAGCAGTCTATCGCAAAACCAGATACCAGACAGTGGTTCATTCAAAGTGGTGGTGGGGCCTGCGACCAGCAAGCAGACAGCTTTGGCCCGCCTTGCCAAACTGAAAAGCTTTGGAAGAAATGTAAT
>JBDTMP010000173.1:0-2108 GCA_039934215.1 Ginsengibacter sp. | reverse complement strand
ACCGAGTGCGAATTGCTCGAACAAGAGCAAAACGGCAGGGAGATTTCCTACCACATCAATGCAAGAAAAATGAAAGAAGTAGCTGACTTTATTGAGCCATTCCGCAAAATGTGGGATGACCGGTTTAATAAATTAGAAGCGGTTATGAAAAAATATAAAAAGAAATAATATGGAACAAAAAACAAAAATTAATGCCGAAGACGGCAAACAGGAAATGGTGATTACAAGGGAATTTGATTTGCCATTGGAATTACTTTTTAAAGCGTATGTGGAGCCCGACATTGTGGAGCAATGGATGGGAACAAAAATATTGAAGCTTGAAAGTAAAAGGCATGGTAGCTACCAGATTGAAACATCCGATCCAAAAGGTAATGTCGCGTTTCGGGCAAACGGAGTAATACACGAGTTTATTCCAAACCAAAAAATCACACGAACATTTGAAATGGAGAACACACCTTTTGGTGTTCAGCTCGAAGTATTTGAATTTGAAAAACTTACTGATGATACCAGCAAACTTAAGATGCACGTGATATATGAATCGGTAGCACAAAGAGACCAGGTACTGAAGTTGCCTTTTGCCCAGGGTATCAATTGGGCGCACAACCGTTTGGAAGAAATAGTGAGCAAACTAAAATAATATGTTATGTTAAAAAGAAACCTGCCTGCCGCAAGGGCACGTAAAATTATCTATTGGATCGCCACCCTATGGCTTGCATTAGGAATGGTAGCAACCGCGGTTGTTCAGCTATTAAAAGAAAAAGACGGGCAGGGCGGAGTAGATAGCATTATACATTTAGGCTATCCGGCTTATTTACTAACGTTACTGGGCACATGTAAAATAGTGGGAGTTGTAGTTGTGCTAATTCCTAAATTTCCTTTGATGAAAGAATGGGCTTATGCAGGCTTTTTCTTTGTGATGACCGGAGCAATATTTTCGCATACGGCATCGGGTGATTCCATGACTGCAATATTGCCGGCGCTATTACTTATAGCCTTAACCGTGTTATCCTGGTATTTTAGACCGGCAGGTAGAAAATTGATTTTAGTTGATCAATACAATAAATGAAAGGATAAACATTATTAATTTTGAATAAAAAAAATTAACATGGAAAATAACAGCGTAACATTACACAGAGTTCTTAAAGCAGCACCCGAAAAGGTTTATCGTGCCTTTACAGAGTCTAATGCATTTGCATCATGGATTCCCCCGTATGGATTTACATGTGTTATCCACAGTATGGACGTAAAAGCGGGCGGTAATTACAAGATGTCTTTCATCAATTTTTCTACAGGCAATGGGCACTCCTTCGGCGGAAAATATCTTGAGCTCAAGCCGAATGAGTTTTTAAAATACACCGACGAATTTGATGATCCTAATTTGCCGGGGGAAATGATCACTTCTGTTTGGCTCGGGAAGGTTTCCTGTGGCACAGAACTTAAAGTAATCCAGGAAGGCATTCCGGCTGCCATACCCACTGAAATGTGTTACTTGGGATGGCAGGAATCATTAGAAAAATTAGCAAAATTAGTTGAACCCGAAATTCCGGATTAAGCTAAAAAAAAGCCACATATTTTATAGTATTAATAAGTGAATAAAATGAATTCTTAAACGGAACACACAACAATAACCACGAGACAATACCGCGATAACAACATAGATAAATAATTTGACCAACATGCAAACGAATCCAAAGGTTGATTGGTTTTTTGCTAAAGCAAAAAAATGGCAGAAAGAATTTGAGCAGTTGAGAATGATTATTCTTGAATGTGGGCTTACCGAAGAATTGAAGTGGGGAAATCCTTGTTATACATACCCCGCCACGGCGGGCAGGCGGGAGAGCAACATCGTTTTAATGCATGGGTTTAAAGAATACTGTGCGCTTTTGTTTTTCAAAGGTGCTTTGTTACATGATGCTAAAAGTATTCTAATCCAACAAACGGAGAATGTACAGGCTGCAAGACAAATCCGGTTCACTAATATTCAGGAAGTAATTAAGATGGAAAAAATTCTGAAAACATATATCTATGAAGCTATTGAAGTAGAAAAAGCAGGTTTGGAAGTGAAATTAAAAAAGACTTCAGATTTTAAAATTCCTGGAGAATTTCAA
>JBDTMP010000172.1:0-4410 GCA_039934215.1 Ginsengibacter sp. | reverse complement strand
ATGGCATAGTTTGCAGCGGTTTCCACCACCCAATTAAAATTCTCCTCGCCCACGCTGGTAATTTCAGCATCCGGAGCCGGATTGCAGAAGTCAATAGCATAAGGCACTCCGTCACGCAAGGCAAGCTCCACGGTATTAAAATCATACCCCAGGTATTTACAAATCTTTAAAACGATGTACGTCATCAATTCCGCTCTTTCTTTATCAGGTTTAAAATCCGCAACATATCTTAGGTGATGTGGATTGCGTGGCTCGTATGGCATAATGTGAACGTACTTACCTCCAATGCAATAACAGCGGTAATATTCATCAAACACAATTTCTTCCTGCAGCATCATTATAAGCTCACCCGTTTCTCCATGTTTTGTAAAAAAATCATTTGGGTCATTTACTTTATAAACATTTTTCCACCCGCCGCCGGCGTGTGGCTTCATGTACGCGGGGAAGCCGATATATTTAAATATGGTTTCCCAATCCAACGGATAAGCAAGATTTGAAAATGATTGGTCGCCGGTATCAGCAGGCAAACTACTTGAAGGAATAATAACAGTCTTTGGAACAGGCACATTGATTTTCGTTGCAAGGCAATTATTAAAAAACTTTTCATCGGCGCTCCACCAGAAGGGATTATTAATAACGGTGGTTCCACACAAAGCGGCATTTTTTAAGAAGGCACGATAGAAAGGAACATCCTGCGAAATACGATCCAGTATAACAGCATAGCCGCTGCTTTCACCCTGGATTACTTTATTAATATGAACAGCTTCCGCGGTTATACCTTTTATATTTTTACTATTTATTCTTTCTACAAAAGCATCGGGGAAGCTTCTTTCTTTACCGAATAATATTCCAATCTTTTTCATATTATTTTTTTTGGATGAAGGCGTAAAACCGTGGAAGAATTAGTGGAATCAAATATATTTTTTGATTGCGAATAAAACAAAATTATATTTTGTGCCGCGTCTTCATTAGTTGTACATAAATTTTTTAAGAGAACACAAATAGCGTGTGATTCGCATGGTTAATAAATGTAAAGCATCGTTTCATGATTGCTTTTTCCCATTTGAAATTTACTTATTTTTGAGCGTTCTATGCAAACGGAAAAAATACGAAGCCCGCTTACTGAAACGCATATTCTTCATTCTGATTTACTTAAGAGAGATGTAATCCTTGATTTTTATCTGCCACCTGTTCCAGGTTCAGCAGGTGTTGTAAGTATGCTGCTTATAAATGACGGGCAGGATCTTATAACGATGAATTTTGAACACATCCTCGAAGAGTTGTATGTGAATAAGAAAATTTCTCCTTTGTTTTGTGTAGGTATTCATTGCAGTGCCGACAGGAAAAATGAATATGGCACCGCGAAGTTTTTAGACTTCAAGGGAAGAGGAACCAAAGCCTTTTTTTATCACCGTTTTATTTTCGAAGAATTATTTCCATTTATAAAAAATATGTACAATTCTTTTTCATTTAAAGAGAAATCTTTCTGTGGTTTTTCGCTGGGGGGCCTGAATGCGCTTGATATTGTGTGGAACAATTCAAAGGAATTTATAAAAGCCGGTATCTTCAGCGGTTCTCTCTGGTGGCGCAATGTAAGCCATGATGATCCTGCATTTGATGAAAAAAATCACAGGATAATGCACAACCAGATAAGAAATGGCGAGTATGCTCCCTGGTTAAAATTTTTCTTTGAAACAGGCACCCTTGATGAAACTGCCGACAGAAATAAAAATGGAATTATTGATTCAATAGATGATACACTTTCTCTTATTGAGGAGCTTGTATCAAAAGGCTATGATCCATTAGAGGACATTCGCTATCTCGAAATAAAAGATGGGAAGCACGATGTTGCAACATGGGGGAGGGCTTTTCCTAAATTTCTAAAATGGGGCTGGGGTACTGATGCGTAGAAGTCGCACGTGGTTAGTACTAAGCTGATGGCCACACATGAAAATCTTTCTCCTTATTTTTATTCAGATTTTTGGCAAGTGCACATTCTTTATAAATTTCCGCATCTTCAGTCTCGTGTAGACTCAATTGCCTGAGCAGTTCCGGAGCTTCTTTGGTCTTTACAAAATATTCAAGGATATAGGCGTATTTGCAATTTTCATAATAAGCCTCGTAAATATTTAATTTAAAGGGCACAGATATTTCTTTATATAGCTTAAGATCCACCCTTGGGTCGGTAAGAAAAATAAAAATCTTGCGTTCATTTCCAGTGGTATCATGCGACCTCTCCACCTGTAAAACTGAATAACCTCCCGCCTGCGTTGTTTTAATATGCGTCTGTGCAAGGCGTGATGTTCTGGGTTCTTTAGAAAATACAAATAGCAATTCACCGGACACAAAGCGATGCTGTGCAATATATTTAAATACGCCGTTTTTTTCAGATTGCTGTAAGGTGACGTCCTTATTACTGTTTATAGACCGTGTGTATTGTTCCCATCGCTTAATAAATGCTTCTTTATCCAGCGTCGTTTCAAAACATACAAATTGCACTTTTTTATCTTCACTCATTGCTACAAGATAAGCTTTAAAAATGGACTGGTGTTAAGTTTAACCTTTTTGTGCAGGGCTTCTCTGCCCAAAAAGCAAGCTTCCTATCCTCACCATATTGCTTCCTTCTTTCACGGCGACAGAATAGTCTGCGCTCATACCCATACTTAGGATCGATAATTTTAAATTTTCATTACCAGGTTTTGAATAGGTATCAAATAAAGATTTTAGAAATTTAAATTCGTCTCTTACTTTTTCCATGTCATCGATAAATGAAGCCATCCCCATCAGGCCGCAAATCCGAATGTTTTTGTAATTCGTAAAATCCGTTTCTGCTAATTCTTGTAATTCTTTTTCATTCAACCCAAATTTTGTTTCTTCTTTTGCAATGTGTATTTGTAAAAGGCAATCAATTACGCGATTGTTTTTCTCTCCTTGTTTATTGATTTCTTTTAAAAGCTTTATGCTGTCAACACTCTGAATAAGAGAAACAAAAGACGCGATATATTTTGCTTTGTTAGATTGAAGGTGGCCTATAAAATGCCAGTTAATATCCTTTGGAAGGCGCTCGTATTTTTCAGCTAATTCCTGCACATAATTTTCACCGAAATCTCTCTGGCCTAACCCGTATAATTGTAATATTTCTTCTGCGGATTTTGTTTTTGAAACAGCAACGAGCGTTACGTTTTCAGCGCCAAGTTCTTTACTTATTTTTTTATATGAAATGGAATTTACTGGCAATAGTAATTTTAAAATTTTCACATTAGCACATTATTTCAATATTCCCCGGCTGATAACAATTCTCTGCACTTCGCTTGTGCCTTCATATATCTGGGTGATCTTGGCATCACGCATCATTCTTTCTACGTGATATTCTTTTACATAACCATAGCCACCATGAATTTGTACAGCTTCCGTTGTTGTCCACATGGCGGTTTCGCTTGCAAATACTTTCGCCATCGCTGCGCTTTCAGTATAATCAATACTATTATCTTTTTGCCACGCTGCCCTGAAACATAATAGTCTTGAAGCTTCTATCCTTGTTGCCATATCTGCAAGCTTGAATTGTATGATCTGGTGGTTTTTTATTTCTTTTCCAAAAGCTTTTCTTTCCTTTGAATAAGCAACAGATCTTTCGTAAGCTCCGGAAGCGAGTCCCAATGCCTGTGAAGCAATTCCAATGCGCCCACCCGAAAGTGTCTGCATTGCAAACTTAAAACCAAATCCATCCGCACCTATCCGGTTTTCTTTCGGCACTTTTACATCACTAAATGAGATGCTATGGGTATCACTTCCTCTTATTCCTAATTTATTTTCTTTAGCGCCGACTGTTACTCCTGGCCAGTTTTTTTCTACAATAAAAACATTTATTCCACGGCTTCCTTTGGCTGCATCCGTTTGCGCAAAAACCAAATAGCAGGATGCGGAATTGCCATTGGTGATCCAGTTTTTAACGCCATTTAATAAGTAATGATCATCCTTTTCTTCTGCGGTTGTTCTCTGCGAAGTGGCATCGCTGCCGGCTTCGGGTTCACTCAGTAAAAAAGCCCCAATGTAAAGTTCACCATCTTTTATGCCCTGCGCTAATGGCGTTAAATATTTTTTCTTTTGTTCTTCGGTACCAAAAGCCTCAATACCAAAGCAAACCAGACTATTGTTTACACTCATGCACACACTGGTGCTTGCATCCACTTTACTTATTTCTTCCATAGCCAGCACATAGCTTATCGCGTCCAGGCCCGAGCCGCCATAATCCGGATGTATCATCATTCCCATAAAACCCAGGCCGGCAAGCTTCATCACCTGCTCCCGCGGGAATTTTTGAAGTTCATCTCTTTCAATTACTCCTGGCAGGCATTCTGTATTTGCAAAATCACGCGCCGCTTGCCGTATCATCAATTGCTCTTCGGTAAG
>JBDTMP010000171.1:0-5329 GCA_039934215.1 Ginsengibacter sp. | reverse complement strand
TATTTTAGTACGCCAATGAATTCCTGGAAGTTTGCCCCCAAAGGATGGGCAAGCGGCTGGTTATAATGAGTGTAGTTTGCAACTGCATCATTATGTGAATATGTAAATGGCCGTACCCTGTTTGTTTCAAATTGCAGGTCAAGATTTTTTAGATTAAATGCATCAACATATTTTCCTCCCAGTTGATATCCGAATTTATTTGCCCAATAGCCATTATTTTTTGTGACTTCTTTTAAAATAAACTCATCAAGTATAACTTGACCATACAACTGGAAATGATGGGCAAAATTTGTTTTAAAATCAATACCTGCAACTGCATTGTCAGGGCTGCCAACAGTTCCTTCAACGTGCCTGAGAAAAATAATTGGATTGAGGTATTCAAAATCAAACCGGTTTTTTCGTCCAAAAATTACGCCTTCAAACAGACCGACATTGAGCCACTTAGTAACGTTCATGCTTAGGTGATGCATCGCCGCGTATTTCCTGTCAAGTAAATTATCACTGTTTTTTATAAATTGCGGCATTAGCTCCATAAAGATATTTTCATAATTGAATTTCCAAATTCTTGTATTGAGCTTTAAGAATAAATAGCTGTCGCCAAAATCACTCAGAAAAAGGCTTCTATATCCGTTCCCAATGAAATTTTTATCATAGCCAAATTGAATATCTATATATTTTGTAGCATTGAACGTGATGTACCCTCTTGCATCGAAATAATCAAAAGCCGTAGTTTTAAAATCCTTGTAAAATCCTACGCCCGGTACCGCATGATATTTGTTTACTCTATCCTGAAAAAATTGTGGCCCCCTTTCCTGGTTATCGGTAAGGGTTGTTGAGAAGCCTATTCTATTTGCAATCATTCCTCGTGCCGTTATACCTCTTTTATTATAAAAAATAGTTTCATCGTTGGAAGATTCATTGTTTAGCTGAAATGATATTACAGGATTTACGGCGAGAAAAAAATCTTTCACGTTTACTTCGAGAAGATTTGGCTTAGTGAAATAAAAAGCTTTTAGAATAGGTTTTTTGCTCAAAAAACTTTCCTTCGAACCGGTCACCCATTCTGAACTATTCATGAGAATGCTGTGGAGATTGTATTCATCTATGCGACTAAGATTAAGACCGGCCCATTTTTTTTGCGTATCGTCTCCCGTAAGTGAATTGGAATATCCAAGCCTTGCACTGTCCAGGGATTCGGCTTCCGCGACAATTGCTTTTCTGCTGTAGGGTTTTATGGTTGAATAATTGAGGTCAGAAAAATTTCCTTGTTTAATTTCAAGCCTGTCGATAAATTGGTATTCTTTCGACCCTTCGGGAAGATATGTAGTTTGTGCTTTGGAAACAAACGGGCAAATAACTACAAGCGCTATGCTGAGGCATTTTAAAATTTGCATTGGGTTTGGGTCTTTATTATTTAATTTCAAGATATGCAAAATTATCTTTTAAAACAGATTTCAATAGTCAATGAAGGTAAAATTGAAGAAAAGGATATTTACTTAAAAAATGGCCGGATTGAAAAAATTGGAAACACTTTAAATATAAAAGAAAGAGTTACTGAAATCAATGGAGAAACAAAACATTTATTTCCAGGAGCAATAGATGACCAGGTTCATTTTCGTGAACCGGGCCTTACTCATAAAGCCAACATTTACACGGAAAGTAAGTCTGCTGTTGCCGGTGGCGTCACTTCGTTTATGGAAATGCCAAATACGATTCCCAATGCGCTTACCGAAAAATTATTGGGGGAAAAATATTCAATCGCTTCCAATAGTTCACTAGCGAATTATTCATTCTACATGGGTACAAGCAATGATAATGCTGAGGAAGTTTTGAAAATAAATGCAAGGAAAAAAGAAGTCTGCGGCGTTAAAATATTCATGGGATCCAGCACAGGCAATATGTTAGTTGATAATGAAAATTCTCTTAACCGGATATTTAAAGAAAGCGAATTACTCATTGCAACACATTGTGAAGATGAAAAAATTATTAAAGAAAATTATGCGAAATTAAAAAACACGAAGCAGGAGTTTGCTCCTTCTGATCATCCAATTATCAGGGATGAAAATGCATGTTATAAATCATCTTCCTTCGCTGTTTCATTGGCAAAAAAATATAATAGTCGCCTGCATGTATTGCACATCTCTACTGAGAAAGAATTAGAATTATTTTCTAATGAAATTCCATTATCGCAAAAAAAGATAACAGCAGAAGTGTGTGTACATCATTTACATTTTACGGCTGATGACTACGAAAACCTTGGATACTTAATTAAATGCAATCCCGCGATTAAACAGCCAAAAAATAAAATAGCCTTGTGGAACGCCTTATTAGATGACCGGCTGGACGTGATTGCTACCGACCATGCGCCTCATACCCTGGAGGAGAAACAAGGCCCTTATAAACATGCGCATTCGGGTTTGCCTTTAGTGCAACATTCTTTACCCTTAATGCTGGCTTATTTTAAAGAAGGTAAAAACCTGCCTACGGGCAGGCAGGTATCTCTTGAAAAAATCGCGGAGAAAATGAGCCATTCCGTTGCTGATTGTTTTAAAATTGAAAACCGGGGATATATAAGAGAAGGGTATTTTGCGGATATCGTTGTAGCAGATCTAAATGAAAAAACTACCGTAGAGAAGAATAATATTTTGTACAAATGTGGATGGAGCCCACTTGAAGGATATACTTTTCCGGCAACCATCTGCTATACTTTTGTAAATGGAAATTGTGTGTATGCGAATGATAAAAATTATGGAAATATTCATTGGGATGAATCTGTAAAAGGTCAACGGCTTTCATTTTCGATTTGAAACCTGCATTATTTAATAAACTTAAAATTCCTTTTGACGCATAGGAGATGGAAACAGACAAAACCACATTGAACGATCTCTCGGTTTTTGAACAAGAAGAAGACTTTTCAATTTTTCACAAATTGAATTTCACCAGGACGATGGGCGGCCAGGAGCAATTAAAAAATATCTTTAATAGGTCTTGTGCAGACATTAAGTCTATCCAAAATGTGCAGAAGACTTTACAATTGATAATAAACAAATCAGACGCATGGCCGCTTATTATCAGCAACGGCTCTGTACTTATGATACATAAATTTTATGAAAGTACGGTTGATCAAATTCCTCACAGGCCCACAATATCCTCAGCATATTTTTATAAAATATTTCACGCACCTGATTATTCACTTGTAAAATATTCAATTGGGCATGCATTCGAATTTCTAAAAGGAATGCAAAAGCTTCTTGACAATTTTTTAAACACAGAAGCTCCGCATAATCTAATGATCGTTTTGGAAAAAGTAAAATTGCGGATGGATAAACCGCAGATTAGCCAGGTACTAGCTAGAAAAAACTACGGCGATCTTTCTATGCCGGAAATGCTGGGCTTTGCGAACTTTATAAGATACCACTATAAGCAGAATTTTCTCGAAATCATTGAACTCTATTTTCAACTAGATGCATGGTATGGTATGGCAATGGCCGTGAAGGAGTATGGCCTGGTATTTCCCGAGTTTTTTGATTCCGAAGAACCTCAATTAAAAGCAGGGGGCCTATACCACCTTTTACTGCTGTCTCCCGTAGCTTATAATGTTGAGCTAAATCAAAAAAATAATTTTATTTTTTTGACGGGAGCGAATATGGCTGGCAAAAGTACCTTTATCAAAGCCGTAGGAGCGGCAGTTTTTTTAGCTCATACCGGCATGGGTGTTCCTGCAAAGTCAATGAATCTTTCGCTCTTTGACGGTCTGTTAAGTAACATAAATGTCGTGGACAATATTTCAAAGGGTGAAAGCTATTTTTATAATGAAGTTCAAAGAATAAAAAAAACTATTATTAAAATAAATGATGGCAGGAAATGGCTTATCCTGATTGACGAGTTATTTAAAGGAACCAACATAAAGGATGCGATGAAATGCAGTACTGTGGTAATTGAAGGCCTTATTAAAATAAAAACTACGCTCTTTATATTAACTACACATTTGTATGAAATAGGGGAAGAACTGAGAAATTATCGAAATATTGATTTTAAATATTTTGAAACTGATGTAAAGGACGACCAGCTCATATTTAATTACAATCTTAAGGATGGCATCAGTAATGACCGGCTTGGGTATTTAATTTTAAAAAGAGAAAAGGTGCTTGAGTTGTTGGATAGGCTTTAGACTAATGTTATAATTTGTTATAACTTCTGTATCTTTATTTTAAATGAAAATCATTATGGAAACTTTGAAGCTTAAAGTAAGAAAAATCGGAAATTCAAAAGGAATTGTAATTCCGCAAAAATATCTTAGCCAGGTAGAAAGTGATCAAGAGGAAATTTTAATTGAAGTGGATGAAAAAGGCATTTTGTTAAAAAGTAATCAACAATCACCTCGTATGGGATGGGAAAAGGCTTTTAAAAGAATGGCAAAAAATGGCGATGACACCTTGCTTATGCCCGATGTATTTGATGACGAAACTTTAGAGAATTGGAAATAAAACAATATAATATCTATTGGGTTACGCTTGATCCGACCATTGGAAAAGAAATGAAAAAAACGAGACCTTGTGTAATTATTTCTCCAGATGAAATGAATGACAATATAGGTACTGTTATCATTGCTCCTTTTACCTCAACTATAAGGCTATATCCGTCCCGTATAAAATATAAATTAGATGGAAAGTCCTGTACAATCGCCCTTGACCAAATCAAAACAATTGATAAAAGCAGATTGCAAAACAAAATAGGTCATCTTAGTACATTCACCATTAGGCAAATAAAACAAACAATGGAAGATGTCTTTTGTAAATAATTTTTTAGCTGAGTATGTTTTAATCTTTCCTGAGCCTATAATACTAGAAAAATCAGATATTTTATTTAACGGTTAAAATAGTGATCACCACATCCACAGTTTGTAGACTGTATAAATATTTTTTCTCTAATTTCAATCAATGTTAGTCAAAACCTTTGGCAGTGCTGTTTATGGTGTAGAGGCTATTACAATTACTGTAGAAGTAAATGTGAGCAGTGGAAAATTTACTTCTATTGTTGGCCTTGCTGATAATGCGGTAAAGGAAAGTCTTGAACGCATGGAAAGCGCTATAAAAACCAACGGCTATCATTTTCCCCGTACAAAAGTTGTTGTCAATTTAGCGCCTGCGGATATTAAAAAAAGTGGTACCGCATTTGACTTGCCCATAGCAATGGGCACATTGGGCGCCAGCGAGCAATTAGAAAATCCTGAGAAACTTATTGACTATGTGATCATGGGCGAACTTAGTTTAGACGGTACCGTTAGGCCTATAAAAGGAGCATTGCCCATTGCAATACAAGCAAGAAA
>JBDTMP010000170.1:0-21472 GCA_039934215.1 Ginsengibacter sp. | reverse complement strand
ACTTCTTTTATTTTTTGAGGGGCAACGCCGAGGCCACTGCTCACTCCTGCTGAAATTGTGCTGGAAGATGTTACAAATGGAAACGTTCCGAAATCAACATCAAGCATGCTTCCCTGGGCACCTTCAGCAAGAACCTTTTTGCCACTCTGAATGGCATCATTTATAAAATATTCACCATTCACTATGTTGAGTGTTTTAATAAACTCAAGGGCATCAAAAAATTCCTCTTCCCAACCAGAAATATCTTCTGCAAAAGAAAAATTATCTAATAATTTTTGATGCTTCAGACGAAGCCTGATGTATTGGGAAATAAAGTTTTTATTTAGCAGGTCACCAACCCGCAGCCCATTCCTGCCCGTTTTGTCCATATAAGCAGGTGTAATTCCTTTAAGAGTAGAACCAATTTTATCCAAACCTTTTGCGGCTTCACTTGCCTTATCCAAAGCACGGTGCGTAGGCAATATTAAATGAGTTCTTTCGCTAATGAATAAATTTTTGCGATAATCAATACCCATTGCCGCTACTGATTCACATTCACTCCTGAGAGTAACTGGGTCGAGAACAACTCCGTTTCCGATTAAATTGATTTTATTTTCGTGGAATATACCTGAAGGGATTTGGTGCAAAACAATTTTTTCACCTTTTATATACAATGTATGGCCGGCATTCGCACCTCCCTGGAAACGGGCAATTACATCGTAGCCGGGAGTAAAATAATCTACAATCTTTCCTTTTCCTTCATCACCCCATTGCAAGCCAAGAATAACATCAACCATTTAAAAAAATTTAATGAACACAGAGGTAAAAATAAAATGAAAAAAATAAAATCTGTTTTTTTTATTCGACAGGAAATTTTTTGCAGAAGAAAAAATTTTTAGTGTGTGAATCTACAGATTCAATGCATGGTTGGAGGGGTTTTGAATATAGAAAACCTGGTAGATATTACTCTAAGCAACTTTCAGCAAACTAAGTTTACTAATTTTAAATTTACGTTCAGCATAATCTAATGTAACAACAAAAGTCTTTACTTTTTGTGAAGGCAGTTCGTACATTGCATCAGTCAATATGCTTTCGCAAATGCTCCGCAGTCCTCTCGCCCCGAGTTTATATTCAATAGCTTTTTCAACCATAAAATCATAAACATCGTCTTCTATGACAAGTTCAATACCTTCCAGGTCAAATAATTTTTTGTACTGTTTGATAAGAGCATTTTTGGGCTCCGTTAATATGTTACGCAGAGTAATTTTATCAAGTGGATTCAAGTAAGTGACTACTGGTAATCTTCCCAAAAGTTCGGGAATAAGCCCGAAGGATTTAAGATCCTGCGCATTTACAAACTGCAATAAATTTTTTCGCTGGAATTCCTGGAGGTCCTTATTTACAGTAAAGCCAATTGCATTTGTATTTATACGGCGTGCGATAAGCCTGTCCACACCATCGAAAGCTCCACCACAAATAAAAAGAATATTGGTAGTGTTTAATTTTATAAGCTTCTGTTCTGGATGTTTGCGTCCGCCTTGTGGTGGCACAAGCACTTCGGTGCCTTCTAATAATTTTAATAATCCCTGCTGAACACCTTCTCCGCTTACATCTCGGGTAATACTTGGGTTATCGCTTTTGCGTGCGATTTTGTCTATCTCATCAATGTAAACAATGCCTTTTTGCGCGGCAGCTACATCGAAATTACACACCTGCAGCAACCTGCTTAAAATACTTTCTACGTCTTCGCCTACATATCCGGCTTCGGTAAATACGGTAGCATCTACAATAGCAAACGGGACATTGAGGATACGAGCAATTGTTTTGGCAAGAAGGGTTTTACCGGTACCGGTTTCGCCCACCATTATTATATTGCTTTTTTCTATTTCAATATCATTATCTACTTTTTGATTGAGTCTTTTATAATGATTATATACTGCTACAGCAAGAACTTTTTTGGCATCATCCTGACCAATTACGTATTCATCAAGAAACTTTTTGAGTTCAACAGGTTTTTTAACCGACAGTTTATAATTAGACGAATGATTACTTTTTTCGGGTGTGGGGAAAATTTCCTGTGTAATGATTTCCTGGGCATGTTCCACACAGTTTTCACAGATATGGCCTTCCTGCCCCGCAATAAGAATTTTTACTTCATCACGGTTTCTTCCGCAAAATGAGCAATGTAAAGTTTGTTGTTTAGCCATGCTTTAAATACAATTTCTTAAATCTCTTGTGTTATTTATGATTATAAGTTACAACATTTTAGGGGAATAGCTTGCTCTACAAATATACGATTGTATGAATGACACTTAAATGCCTTGAAATGTTGCATTAAAATTTCTCAAGAATTCCATCAACAATGCCATACTTCTTGCTTTCCTTCGCATCCATCCAATAATCCCGGTCGAAATCTTCCATTACCTTGTCATAAGTTTGTCCGCAATTTTCAGCAAGTATTTTCGCTCCTAATTGTTTTGCTTTTAAAATTTGAACAGCAATTATTTCCAGGTCCGCACTTGTTCCTTGTCCGCCACCGCTTGGTTGATGAATCATTACTTCTCCGTGAGGAAAAATAAATCTTTTCCCTTTTGTGCCGCCACTTAACAAAATACTGCCCATGCTTGCAGCCATTCCCATACAGACCGTGCTTACGGGAGAAGTAATCATCTTCATCGTGTCATAAATAACCATGCCGCTTGTGATAACACCCCCGGGACTGTTTATATAGAAAGTAATTTCTTTGCCGGGAGCTTCCGCTTCAAGATATAATAGTCTGTTGGTAATGTCTTTCGCACTTTTATCGTCCACGACTCCCCAAAGGAAAATTTTTCTTTGTTCAATAAATTTTTTATCAAACATCATTCCTCCCATCATTTTTTCCATTGGGTTTTCAGGCAATGTCTTTTCGGGCTCTTCTTCTTCCTCTAAACGGGTGATATATTTTTTATATGAATGCATTTGTTTCATTTTAAAATGATCTTTATTTTTTTGCCTTTTTTGAATTTGTAAGTAATACTTCGTCTATCAGGCCATAATCTTTTGCTTCATCAGCCGTCATCCAAAAATCACGATTGCTGTCTTTAGTAACTTTTTCTATTGTTTGACCTGTGTGGTTGCTCAATATTTCATACAATTCATGCTTTACTTTTCTCACTTCATTTACCGTTATTTCCACATCAGAAGCCTGCCCTGCGGCACCTGCACTTGGTTGGTGCATCATGATTCGTGAATGTTTTAAAGCACTTCTTTTACCAGTCGCTCCTGCACACATTAACACCGCTGCCATACTTGCCGCCATTCCGGTACAAATTGTAGCAATATCGGGCGATACAAATTGCATAGTGTCATACAAACCAAGGCCGGCATAAACACCGCCTCCCGGTGAGTTTATATACAGTTGGACATCCCGTGTCCTATCAGTGCTTTCCAAAAATAATAACTGTGCAGTGATGATATTGGCAACTTCATCGTTTACGGGATAGCCGAGAAAAATAATCCTGTCCATCATTAAACGGCTGTAAACATCCATTACAGCCACATTCATAGGCCGCTCTTCAATAATATTTGGAGTAAGATTGGTTACGTTATGATTTATATATCCGTGCAATGTATTGCTGCTAATACCCTTATGTTTAACAGCATATTTTTCAAATTCTTTTCCGATATTCATAAATGAAGTTTTTGTAATTACATTTTTACGTGCATGAAGTTCCAAATATTATGCTAACAAAAAAAATAAGACAAAAGGGCGGATGATTTTGTAAAGGGTTAATTTTTTAGTAGGCTTAGTAATTAGTCAATCAATGACTCAATGACTAATTGACGATTGATAATTGCCCATTGGCTTTTGATCAATGATGATGGTGCTGCATTGCTAAAAGCTCTTCAGGAGTAGTGTTTTTTTCTACTGGAGTAACCTGCGTCTCAAGCCATTTGAAAAGCTTTTCAGTTACTATTTTTCGATAGCTGCTGTCAACCTGTTTTTCGTCTTTCATCATGCGGTCAATATAGCTGTCGATCCACTGCGTATCTTCTCCTAAATTCATCTGCCCGAAATATCGCATAATTTCGATTTTCATATAATCGCGTAGTTCCTCCTCTGTAACATCAATCTTATTTTCAGTTAAGATTTTATCGCTTATCAAAGTCCACTTTAATTGATTGATGAATGATGGATATTCAACTTCGACTTCTTCTGTAGTTTTTTTCTTTTCTCCCCCAATAGCTATCCAGCGTTTCAAAAAGTCATCTGGTAATTGTAAAGGCGTATCTAATAAAATATGATATAATTGGTCGTGCATCTGTCCGCGTCCTGCACCTTCCCACTGTTGATGCATTTCTTCCTGTAGTGCTTTGCGAAAATCTTCTTCTGTCTTTATTTCCTTACCAGGAAAAACCTGGTTAAAAAATTCTTCGTTCAGTTCTTTTTTTTCTACCAAATCAATTTTGGTAATGGTCATTTTAAAATATTTTTCCAGGGATGAAGGATCATGTTCATCCAATCCCAGGTCAGACAGAATCCATTGTCTTTCTTTTTCAGGCAATGCATTTTTTAATTGCACAACAACAAAATCATCTTTCTTTTTACCATAAAGCTGCGAACGAAAATCTTCATCAAAATATTTAACCAATATGGAATTTTCCTTTGAAACGGCATCCGGTACAGGATTTCCTTCTGAATCGGATTCTTCAAATAAAACGTTCAATACATTCTCCGGGGCGGTAACCTCCTCCGCCTCTTTCATATCTCCATGTTTTGTAACAAGCTTTTCTACTTCTTCATTCACCATATCTGGCGTTACCTGCACTTTGTAAAAGACGGGTTTTGCTGATTTGAGTGCATCTAATGAAATATCAGGTTTGATACCCAACTCAAATGGAAAGTCATAGTCTGCGGGATTTGACATATCAAGATTTCTCAGATCAGTTTCCATTGGCAAAGGCTGGGCAAAAATTTGCGGCTTTTCTTTGTTTAAATATTCCTTCAATTCTTTTTCAACCGCTTTTACTACCTCATCGTAAAAAATAGAAGATCCATACATTTTCTTAACCATACCTGCCGGCACCATCCCTTTTCTGAACCCGGGGATATTCGCTTTTTTACTATAATCCTTTATTGCTTTTTCAAATGACGGATAATAATCTTCTTTAGAAACTTTTACGGTTAATTTATCATGAAGATCGCCAATGCTTTCTTTTGTAATGGTTGCCATTAAACTTTGTTTTAATATCCGTTTCAGGAACGGCGGTTACAATTTTCTCTTCAGAAAAAACATTTTGTGAGTGTGCGCATGGAGGGACTCGAACCCCCACACCTTACGGCATCAGATCCTAAGTCTGACGTGTCTACCAATTTCACCACATGCGCTTTTGGGGCGGCAAAAGTAATGGATTTAGATTAAAAAAAACCGGTGGTAATTATATTTTATGGTTTTTGGTTTTTGTTTCCACATTTAGTTTTTATGGTGACCACAAGCCCAAAAATTAAACTTACCATAAACAACTTAGTCTTATTTAAGGTTTTTCTATTTTTGTCGCGAGATAAATATTAAATATGATTCACCAGGCAAATGACCAGGAGCTTTTATTAAGTTTCAAAGATCCCGCAACAAAAGAGCAGGCATTTACCAGTATAATAAAAAAATACCAGGAGAAACTATACTGGCATATAAGAAGGATGGTCATTAATCACGACGATGCAAATGACGTGCTCCAAAATATGTTTATCAAGGTATGGAAAGGTCTTGAAAACTTCAGGGAAGATAGCCAGCTTTATACATGGCTTTACCGAATAGCTACAAATGAATGTCTCACGTTTATTGCACAGCAGAAAAAAAGAAATGCAATATCACTGAGCGATGTTGAGAATGGACTAAGCAACCAGCTAAAAAGTGATACTAATTTTGATGCAAATAAGCTTGAGTGGAAACTTCAGCTTGGCATTCAAAAGTTACCTGAAAAACAAAGAATCGTGTTTAACCTGAGATATTATGATGAAATGCCTTATGAAGAAATGAGCAAAGTGCTTGATACCAGTGAAGGAGCGCTAAAAGCCAGTTACCACCACGCGGCAAAAAAAATAGAAGAATTTATACTAAATGGTTAAACTTTTAGGGTTCTTAACAGTCTGATAAAACGTAATGAATAATTCACAGGAAATATCGAACGAACTTAAAGAATTATCGCCTTTTCTGGCGGGATTGGAAAAAGTAAATGTTTTCCGGGTACCGGATGGTTATTTTGATAACCTGAGTGAGCGGCTATTTAATTTCACAATATTAAATACCCGTGCAGAAGTTGATGGAAATAAAACAAATATTCAACAAGTTCCTGAAGGATATTTCGATTCCCTAAGCACAAATATTCTAACAAAAATTAAACAGTTATACCCGGAAACAGCGGATGATGAATTGCGCATTCTTTCTCCGATGCTGTACTCATTAAAGAATGAAAGCGTGTTTAAAGTTCCTGGGGGCTATTTCGATTCCCTAAGCGAAGATGTATTAGCAAAAAGTAAAGAATTGCATAAGCAAACAGCAGATGAAGAATTACGTAATCTTTCTTCACTTCTTTATTCATTGAGAAATGAAAACGTGTTTAAAGTTCATGATGGTTATTTCGATTCGTTAAGTGAAAATATTTTAGCAAAAAGTAAAGGATTACATGTGGAAACGGCGGATGCTGAATTGCGCCATCTTTCTCCGATACTTTATTCATTAAGGAGTGAAAATGTATTTACAACTCCTGGCGGATATTTTGAAAATTTTGCAATTGATATTATTAAAAGGACAAAACCTGCAAAAGCGAAAATCGTTACAATGAAACCACGCAGCCCGTGGCTGAAAATTGCTGCAGCAGCGGTTGTAAGCGGTATAATTGCAATTGGTTCTCTTCAAATTTTTAATAATTCATCAAAACCTGATATTCCTAAAACGTTCACAATAGCTTCCACTGAAATTCCAGATTATATTAAAGAATCTTTTCAGTTTAAAACTGAAGAGCAACTGGATGAGGGCATTGCTAAATTGAGTGATGATGATATAATTAAATATCTTGAAAAGAACGGGAACATAATGGATAATGATATTCTTTTAAATAACACTGATGTAACCGGACTACCTTCTCAGGATGATTATTTGATCGATGAAAATACTTTGAATTCATACCTTGATAAAATTGATCAGAAAGAACGTTCCAATTAAAAAAAATTTGATGAAAAAAATTGTACTCATATTAGCCATATTCTTTTCGGGATTTACGACTCTCCACGCCCAGGATGATAATGATCCCCGCGGAGAAAAAATACGAGCGTTAAAAATTGCTTTTATAACTCAAAAACTTAATCTCACTGCAGATGAAGCGCAGAAATTCTGGCCTGTTTATAACCAATATGACCAGGAAGTTCGTGGTGTTGACAAAACGAACGTAATACCTGCTGAAGAAAAATTGCTGAATATTCGAAAAAAATATCAGCCTTCATTTGAAAAGGTAATAGGGCAACAAAGACTAAACAAACTTTTTAATGCTGAGAGGGATTTTCGTTCGGTTTTGATCCAACGTCTCAAAAACCGCCAGGGCCAAAGACTAAATGGACTGCGGCGTTAAATAAATGATTTCATCCACACGGTAAATAAATTCATCCATTTTAATTAAAAAGGCAACTAAAAGTTGGATAAATTAAATTTTTCTTACTTTTGTGCTTAGGTGTTTTTCATAGGTTAGCAACGGCCGGCCCTTTTTAGGGCAGGCCTTTTTTTTATACCGAATCAAATTTGTGAATTGGATATTTGATATCATGATAAAAAAGAAATGTCCAGTTTTCTTCTTCACCCTGCTTCCACCATTGCCTTCTTAGTTCCATTGCTTTAGCACCATCATAATCATATTTAGCTTTAAACCTGTTTTTCATTTGTTGAAGTTGAGGAGCTACATCGCCGCCAAAAAAAATGATCTCACTGTGCTCTTCTATTTTAAAAACCTGGTGGTAAGGGCAATGCGCCCCCGTCAATTGGTAATGAATGTATTTATCAATTGTGCCATCTCCATCTATAAATCTTATTTGGTTGCTATCTTTAAGAGCCAAATAATCAGCTGTGATATAAGAAGGAAAACCTTTTTCAAATGCATAGTTCCATTCCTTGTGGTTTATATAATATTCTGCATTTTCAAAACTCAGTTTACTTTTGTCATGAATCGCAATTCCGCCAGAATGGTCTTTGTGTAAATGAGAAATCAGCACCTTAGTGATATCAGATGAATTAATTCCGTGCAATGCCAGGTTCTTATGAATTTGTAATTCACTGTCCGGCCCCGTAAAGCCAAGACCTGTATCAAATACTAAAATATCTTTTGATGTAATTACTGCGAACGGTTGAATTTCTACAAGGAGGCTGCCTTTTGATCTTTGTTGAAGGTCATCGCTTTCAATTTGAAACGGAATAAATTTTTTTGATTGATCAACTGTAAATGATCCTTCGCTGAGTGGAAATATCTTCATGCCCCTTGGCCCCTAAAGGGGAATTTAATTGATTTTAAAATTATATCTATAAACAACTTTCACCCAACGAAATTAGTCGAAAACTTTTTTTCTGTTGTTACTTATTCCCGCCTAAGGCAGTGTTGGGCTTTTTTATCGCAACACCATTTGCCTGTCGGCATCGAGCCGCACCAATATAAAAATTAAAATAGTAAAAGTTAATAAAGAAGATCCGCCATAACTCATTAATGGTAGCGTGATTCCTATTACAGGTGCCAGCCCAATGGTCATGCAGATATTTATTGATACGTGAAAAAAGAAAATTCCTGCGAGGCTATATGCATAAACCCTGCTGAAAGTACTTCGCTGTCGCTCTGCTAAAAAAACGATCCTAAAAAGTAAAAGCATATAAAGAATGATCACAAGGCTACTTCCCCAAAACCCAAAGTTTTCGCCTACGGAGGTAAATATGAAATCTGTGTGTTGTTCGGGCACAAAATCACCCTGGGTTTGAGTTCCTTTTAAAAAACCTTTACCCGTGAGGCCACCGGATCCTATTGCAATTTTTGATTGCTTTACATTATAATTTTCCTTTGCTTTTTTTTCCTTTTTGGTTTTTGCAAGTTCTTTCTCTTTTTGTTCGCCAAGTTTTTGGGCATCGGATGTATCATTCGGCACATAATCAACACCAAAAGTGTTTAATATTCTTTCCACCTGGTAAGGCTGAAGTACATGCTCAAAAATATAGGGCACAGCAAACCTTTGTATACTTACACACAAGATCCATACACCTGCAATCACTATTAAAAGACCTTTATCCCGCTTGATTGTTCGCCTCATTATAAATGCAGAAATTATTGCAATTACTGTAAGTATTATTGCAAGGGTATTTTTCTCAACCAAAATAGTGGCCACTACAAGTATGGCAAATGAAAAACCAATGATCAGGTAAACAGGTGGCAATCCCTCCCTGTACATAGGGATCAGGAAAGAAAAATAGACCAATGCAAGGCCGGTTTCATTTTGCAATATCGAAAAAACCGCAGGAGTTAATACTATAGCCGCGGCTATTAATTGTGATCTTGGCTTTTCAAAATTTGTTTCCGGTCGGGATAAATATTTTGAGAGAGCGAGAGCGGCAAATATTTTACAGGTCTCAACAGGCTGCAGATTAAAAAATCCCAATGGAATCCATGATTTCGATCCATTTATATTTTTACCAAACACAAAAGTCGCAATCATAAGGATGATGCCGAATACAAAGCCAATATTTGAAGTAGCCGTAAAAAATTTACTGTCTGTAAGTAGAATCAAAACGGCAACTACTGCGGAAATGCCTATGAACAATAATTGCCGCGAATAATTTTTTTTAAGACCCAGTATGTTTTTTAAAATATCTTCATCATTGTGGTACTCCACTGAAAAAATACATAATACACCAATAGAAACAAAGAGGATATACATCCATATCAATGCCCAGTCAACACCTTTAGTTATTGCAGCCTCGTTACGCATTAATGTAGCAATGAATTTTTTATTTTAATGAATCTGCAGTGCTTGATCTTTTTGGTTTCTCGGGCAATACGGCTTCTATATTTTGTTTTAACTCACTGGTATTTTTGTCCTGGGGTATTGTATCATTTAATTTCTCTTTTTGCTTTGCTTTCTTTAATTTTTCCAATCCCTCTGTGTCGTCTTCTTCTTCAAGGCCCATTGTATCTTTTGCGATTTTGATATATCCTTTTTCAAGTAAGTACGAAGTATCTTTTGCATGAATAAGTGAATCTTTGTAACGTATTTCTTTATAAATCCGGGGAGGCATAAGATTCAATTTTGAAAGTGTTTCAATTTTTGCCTTCCTGTCAGGTTCCGGAATGGAATCCTTCAGATATTGTTCTATCATAAGGCTCGCGATTGGCGCTGCTGAATTGGATCCAAATCCGGCATTCTCACAGATAACAGCAATGGCTATTTTGGGATTTTCCCTGGGTGCAAAAGCAGCAAAAAATGCGTGATCTTTTTGCTTTACACCTTTATAATAATTTTCAACTGTACCGGTTTTACCGCACACAATTATACCAGGTACTTTTGCTGCTGCCCCGGTTCCCCTCTCCATCACACCCTGCATACCATCGTGAACGGCCTGAAATATACTGTCAGGAATGTCCAAGGGCTGGTGCTTTACTTTAAATGAATCAAGCATTCCATATTCATCGCCACCTTCAATAGAATCAACAAGATGAGGTGTGATATACCATCCCTTATTTGCGAGGTAAGCCATTTCATTTGCTACCTGTATCGGGGTCACATTCACTTCACCCTGGCCTATGCTTACGGAACGAAACGTACAAAAATTCCAATGGTTTTCACCATACATTCTATTGTAAGTTTTAGGCGTGGGAATCAGCCCGCTTTTTTCTGAAGGAATGTCAACACCTAATTTGTGGCCAAGGCCAAATGCATACATATAGTTATCCCAAACTTTTAAACTGCTGTCTATTGAACCATAAGCCGGATTATTGATTGTACGCTGCATTACATTTGCAAAATAAGTATTACAGGAAACGGTAATACCTTCTTTCAAATTAAAGTTTCCTGGGTCAAGACAGCCCATTGGCCTGCCACATCCATAAAATGCGCCTCTGCATAAAAATTTGGTTGATGTTGTAATTACACCTTCCTGGAGGCCAATTAGTGCTTGCAGAGTTTTAAAAGTGGAGCCCGGCGAATAATAAGCATTTACTGTTCTGTTAATCATTGGAAGACGGGGATCTAAAAGCAACTCAGCAAAATGTTTTTTTCTTTCTGACCCCGTTAAAAGACCCGGTTTATAGGTGGGGCTGCTAACCATAGAAAGTACTCCGCCGGTTTTAGGGTCTATGGCAACTATGGCCCCAATTTTATTTTCCATAAGATGCTCACCCAGCATTTGCAAATCAATGTCGAGTGCCATGTGCATGTTTTCACCAGGAATTGCGGCAGTATCGTATTTTCCTTTTTCAAGTTTTTCTGTAAGCCTGTTTTTATTATCTCTTTTCCAGAATTCAATTCCCCGCTGGCCCATCAAAACTCTTTCATAGCTGCGTTCAAGGCCTGTCTTACCTGCGTAGTCGCCCATTTGATATCCTTCTCCCTCATGTCTTTTTAAAAAATTGGAATCTACTTCCGATAAATAGCCAAGTATGTTGCCGGCAGCATCAAAAGGATAGTCACGCACTGGCCTTTCCTGCAGGTAAAACGCCGGTACGAACTTGTACATACTTTCATTTAACCTGGCGATTTTTTCCCGGGGAAGCGAAGCGTCGAAAATGGACACTCTATAACTCCGGTTCCTTATGATTGCAGTAAGAATTCTTTTTTTAAATTCCGTTGTATCGATTTCCAAAATACGGCATAAGGCAGCCGTATCAAGATTCATCCCTCTTATTTTCCCAGGCGTTACCATCAGGTCATATATCACAGTATTGCGTAATATCGCCCTGTTTTTTCGGTCAAATAAAATCCCTCTATCCGGATAAACAACTTTCCGGAATTTTCCCTGTTCATCTGCAAGGATTGAATATTTTGTATTCAATATTTGTAAATTAAAAAGCTGTGCAATAATAATAACGCCCATTATTACAAATAGGAGCATGATTAAATTTTTGCGGGACTGGTGAAATGCAGGCACAGATATAGAGTGATTTAGAGAGATTGCGAAAGTAAAAACGGAAATTTATACAAAAATAATACGTCTATACTGTATTCGTTCTAAATCTTTGTTTTCTTACAAACAATAATTCGGTTAACAGGATTAATAAAAGACTTACCGCTGTGGAGAGTAAAGTTTTTATTATAAAATAAAAATATCCACCTGTTTGAAGAGCCTGCAGAAAAAAAAGCAATGCATGATGCGTAAAAGTGAAGATTGCGATGTAAGTGAAGTACGGGGTAAAGCCCATGCTTTTTATTGAAGGTTCATTATAGTTGCTTTCCGCACCTTCCTGGGATATAAGAATATTGATTAAAAAAGGCCTCAGGTAAGCGATAAGTACGCATGGAGCTGCATGAAGCCCATACGTTTTTGTAAAACAATCCAGGACAAAACCAAGCAGGAAGGCCAATATCATTACACTCTTCCTCCCCATTTTAAAAGGAAGCCAAAGGATAAACAGAAAATAAAGATATGGCGTAACAAGATGGTGTAATGGAGGTACATTATTCAGGACGAAAACCTGTACTAATATAAAAAGACAGAAACGCACGATATTTTTTACCAGGCTACTCATTTCTTTTTTTCACTTTATTTAGAAGTTCACGGGCTTCATCTTTTTGCAGATTATTTATAACATATACATATTGCAAATTATAAAAATTTGCTGCGGTTTTTACTTTTATAGTGTAAGTGCTGCTTGATTTATCGTTTATAACTTCTTGTGCTGTTCCTATTAAAAGGCCGTATGGAAACTTATCAGAATAGCCGCTGGTTATCACGGTATCGCCCTTCATAATTTTCGTCGCTTTTGAGATATCCTTTAAGTTCACAATATTGGTCTCTTTGCCATCCCACACAATAACGCCGGTTTCCCCGCTTTTTTTAAGCATAGCGCTTATATTGCTTTGGCCGTTAAGGAGGCTCATGACTACAGCAAAATTGTTGCTTACATCCATAACAGTACCTACTACTACATTATTTACATCAACAACCCCAAGATCGGGAATTAAACCCTGCGCTGATCCCCTGTGAACCTGTATAAAATTATTTGGCTGGCTTACGGAATTTCCCACAACTTTTGCCTCCATGTATTGGTATCTTCTAAATTGCAGAACTGAATCGACCTTTAAAGTATCTATCGAAATCCGGGATGCAGTGTCAGGCATGTCAAAATCCTTTTTTAGTTTATTATATAAAACTTCATTTGCTTTTACAAGAGAATCATTTGTTTTTTTTAATTGAAAATAATATTCAACGGTATTGAATTGCTTGTTTATGCTACCGGTAACCTCCATAGCCACACTTGAGTAAACAGCATTATGATACCTATTATAATTAAAAAGCATAAAGAAAGAAATACCCAGCAGGAATAGAAAGAAGAGAAAATTGAAATAGACCCTGATGAAAATTAAAATATTACGCATAATATACTTCTCCATCCCGTTCGATACGGGAAGGCTTTATAAAATGATTAGAAATATACATAATTTTCAGGGAGTAAGAAGCATCTCATTTCGGTGAATGGGGGCACGCTTAACGCATGACGAATGGGTATCGGTCGTAATGTTTTAGTGCAAGGCCTGTGCCTCTTACTACGCTCTTTAGAGGGTCATCGGCTATATGAACCGGTAATTTGATTTTAGCAGCTAACCTTTTATCGAGCCCTCTTAATAAAGCCCCGCCTCCGGTAAGATACATACCACGGCGATATATATCTGATGCCAGTTCAGGAGGTGTTGTCTCCAGTGCTTTTAAAATTCCTTCTTCTATCTTAAATATAGATTTGTCAAGAGCCTCAGCAATTTCCTGGTAGCTTACCATGATTTGTTTGGGTATGCCGGTTACAAGATCCCGGCCATTTACCGGCATATCTTCAGGTGGATTATCAATATCCTTCATTGCAGATCCTATTTGAATTTTTATTTGTTCCGCCGTACGCTCACCTATTAGCAGGCTATGATACCTGCGTAAAGCTTCCATAATATCCGCGGTAAATTCATCACCCGCTATTCTTATGGATTGATCACATACAATACCAGCCAATGCGATAACCGTGATGCCGGTAGTACCGCCGCCGATATCAATTATCATATTTCCCACGGGCTCCTCTACATCTATGCCAATTCCAAGTGCGGCTGCCATTGGTTCATGAAGAAGATAAACTTCTTTAGCGCCCGCCTGTTCCGCACTATCTCTCACTGCCCGCTTTTCAACCTCTGTAATGCTGCTTGGAATGCATATCATCATACGCCAGCTGGGAGGAAACCATGGTTTTTTGGGATAGATCTTTTTAATCATTTCCCTTATCATAAGTTCGGCAGCATTAAAATCCGCGATAACGCCATCTTTTAGAGGTCGAACTGTTCTTATACTTTCGTGGGTTTTTTCATGCATCATCAATGCTTTTTTACCCACTGCCAATATGTTTTTTGGATTATTTCTATCTAATGCAACAATTGAAGGTTCATTTACTACAACAACATCGTTATGAATAATGAGGGTATTTGCGGTTCCAAGGTCAATCGCTATTTCCTGTGTAAAAAAATTAAAAAGGCCCATCTTAGAAAATATGATATTGAAAAATTATTAATGGATGCAAAGTTGTAGGAAATAATTCGAATTAACAACCGTAAAACAATTTAGATTTACGATGTCCGGTTTAGGTGTAAAGTTGATTGTTAATGCTCTTCCTTAATTGAATAAAAAGATTTCTCTTCTGTTTAAAAACGCTTAAAACGGGATCATATTTTATCAAAGGTATAAGATGTAAAAAATATGACGACAAAACTTAGCATAGAAAAATTATTCGATGAATTCATACCCAATATCTGTTCTGTAATACATCCCATCAAAATGTATTTGCTCCAGAATTTCTTTCGAGCGGTCAATTGCTTCTAAAAGTGTTTCAGCGAGCGAAGAGACTGCAAGTACCCTTCCGCCGTTAGTAACTATTTCGCCATTTTCTTCTTTAGTGCCTCCATGAAATACCATAACACCTCCATCTTTCTGGATATATTTTTTAATATGCGGATTTTCCAGGTAACCGAAATCTATATTTAAACCTGTTTTATATTCAAGTGGGTATCCTTCGCTCACGGCAACAATGGTTGCAGCGGATCTTTCATCTATTTCAATTTTTTCTAAATGCAATTGCTGTTTGTCTGCTGCTACAAGCAATTTTAAAAGATCATTCTTCAACCTTAACAATACTACTTCTGTTTCAGGATCACCCATCCGGCAATTGTATTCAATTACAATTGGTTCATTATTTACCTTAATCAATCCAAAAAAAATAAAACCTTTGTAGTCTATATTTTCTTTCTGCAGGCCTTCGATGGTTGGTATAATAATTTTTTCTCTTACCTTTTCCATGAAGCTTTCGGTGGCAAATGGTACAGGGCTTACTGCACCCATTCCACCTGTATTAAGGCCTGTATCACCCTCCATTATTTTTTTATAATCTTTGGCTTCAGGAAGAAGCACGTAGTCTTTACCGTCAGTAAGTATAAAAACGCTCATTTCAATCCCATCCAAAAAATTTTCTACAACCATTTTCTTGCCTGCCTCCCCGAATTTGCTTTTTTGAATTATAAGTTCATACTCTCCCATTGCTTCAATGTGATTGTGGCATATAAGAACTCCTTTTCCGCCAGCAAGCCCATCGGCTTTGAGCACAACAGGAAGCTCATGATTTTTTAAGTACGTGAGGCCTTCTTCAAATGTTTCGGCGGAAAATTCTTTGTAAGGAGCGGTAGGAATATTATTTCTTTTCATAAAAGCTTTTGCAAAAGCTTTACTCCCCTCAAGTCTTGCGCCATCTGCTGAAGGCCCTGTTATTATTATGTGCCGGAGTGCCTTTTCCTTTTTAAAGAAATCGTAAATCCCCTTTACAAGCGGTTCTTCAGGCCCCACAAGCACGAGGTCTATTTTGTTGTTTAAGCATAAAGCCCTGATGGCATTAAAATCAGATATATCAATATTTATATTTTTGCCGCATTGAGAGGTGCCTGCATTTCCAGGGGCAATAAATAACTCAGAGCAGAGTGCGCTTTGGCTGATCTTCCAACAAAATGTATGAGCACGCCCATCGGCGCCAAGAATAAGAATTTTCAAAAAAAAATTTTTAGCTTAAGAAAAAAGTGAATGCAAGTTATGGATTAAGGATTTTAAAATCCTTTCCATTCATCAATAAATATGAAACATATATTTTTTCTTAAAAATTGAATTTCGCTAATTAAAATTTATCAGTACTTTACAATTGATAATTGATAAAATTTATTAAAAGAAAATAATTGATATGGAAGACCAGATTATTCCTGTAGATACAGGCACCATGCGAAAAGGAAAGCATCCAAAAGCGTTGTATGTTCTTTTTCTTACAGAAATGTGGGAGCGTTTTGCTTATTATCTGATGGTGGGCATTTTACTTCTTTATTTGATTGATGATAAAACCGGCGGTAAAGGGCTTACCGAAAAAATGGGCGCTGATATTGTAGGAAGTTTTATAGCCCTTGTGTATCTCACCCCGTTTATCGGCGGCTTACTTGCAGACAGGTATTTGGGATACATTAAATCTATTTTTCTGGGAGGTAGTTTAATGTCACTTGGGTATTTTGGATTATCTCTGCCCGGCGACACCGCCATGTTTATTTCACTTGGTTTAATAATTATTGGTAATGGATTCTTTAAACCCAATATCTCCACCTTGCTCGGCAACATTTATAATCGTGAGGATTTAAAACCACTTAAAGACAATGCTTATAATATATTTTATATGGGCATTAATGTAGGGGCTCTTGTATGCAATTTTGTTGCAGCATATTTAAGAAATCAATATGGCTGGGGTTATGCGTTTGCAGCGGCGGGAGTGGGCCTTATAATTGGCATGATCGTACTTGCCAGTTCTTTAAAGCGGGTAAGAATAGGTGAAGTAAAAAGAGAAAAAAGAACGGAGGATATGCCTACGGGAAAAATATTTGGCTATGTATTTTTACCTGCAATTATTGCAGCCATCATTGGGTGGCTGATACCATCGCAAATATTTGGAACTACTATAATGGGTAGCCAATCAAACGATGCCTTTATTTTTGCATGCCTTCCCATTATGGCCTTCTATGTGTCGTTGTATGTAAAAGCAACCGGGCAGGATAAAAGAGGTATTGGCGCCCTGCTATTTATTTTCACTATTTCAATTATTTTCTGGACAATCTACAATCAAAATTCTACAGGCCTTACTTTGTGGGCTCAAAAACACACAGACAGGAGCGTATCGCCTCCAACAGAAAAAATTGCCGGCACTTTGGGGTTTCTCCAAACGGTAAGCGATAGCCCCAGATTAGTAAATAAAGTTGATGAAAACTTTGTTGATCTGAAAGATCATTCTCCCGTAGTGGCTTCATTTGGGAATTATGATAGCCTTGCAGATGGAAATATTATTGACAAGAAAACAAAAGTGATACAGGTAATGGGCCCTGATCCATATTATAATAATGTTCCCTTAGATAAAAGGCCGCCGGGCGGAAGTGAAAAGCTTGCCAACACTGAATTGTTTCAATCTATTAATCCTTTGTTTATTGTGATCCTCACTTTAATTTTTGTACCCCTCTTTGATTACCTGCGAAAACGAAATAAAGAACCTTCTACTGCAACTAAATTTGGAATGGCATTATTTATATCGGGGCTTTCATCGCTTGTTATGGTATTTGCTATATTGTCGGTTCCTTCAGTTTATACAGATAAAACATCCGCGATTTGGCTTTGGGGAACTTATTTTGTTTTTACTATAAGTGAAATATTTTTAAGCCCGATTGGCCTCTCGCTTGTGTCCAAACTTGCTCCGCCAAGGCTCACTGCATTACTTATGGGCGGATGGTTTTTATCGACCGCCATAGGTGGAAAAATCGCAGGGGTGATGACAAGCTTTTGGGATGACTTCACTGATAAAAAAATATTTTTCCTGATACTCGTGATCGCTGCATTTATTGGTGGGATTTTAATTTTTAGCAGGCTGAAATCTTTAAATAGTATTGTGAAGGAGAAAACCGGTTCCGCATAATTTAGAGATCAAATTTATCTGTTCATTAATCTATTCAATTTCAATAAAATATTTATTGAATTAGACAGATAAAATATTTATGGAAATTAGCCAGAAGGCTTGAGGGGGAAATTATTTGAGGATAGTTATATAGACAAGATTCGCTTCAAAAGATTTTTCTTTTGTGGCTTTGCGTATCCTGTGTCACTTCCGTTTTTTTTTGCCACAAACTGTGTTATGCCAAATTGCAGAGCAGTTCCTAAAGCTTTTTTAATGAGACCGGCAGATTTGCCAACTACCATTTTCCTGGAAAAATATCCGGCGCCAAGACCAAGTGCTACTTTAAATAAATTATGCTTGAGCTCCGGTGATTCCTGGACTTCGTGTATAGTTGTTTTAAGTATATTGGTAGGCTTAAGACTTACTAATATAGAGTGAAAGTGGTCCTGTAGATCGGCTTCCTGGATTTTAATTTTGCGTTCAAGTCTTTTAATAGCAGTATCTAATTCTGTAGTGTCTGCTATTTTCTGGAGTTTGGAATCAGCAATATCTTCATTATTCATTTCCTGAATTTTTGTATTCTTAATCCATCATTTCCTTTATAAGTTTATTACTTACGGGATTCTTTAATATATTTCCGCGCATTGAAAACAAAATAAGTCCGATGATGAGATAAAATCCCGCAATGATAAAAAACCCATACGATGCGGCACCTAACCATTGCCCGATTAAAAGAGCTGCTCCTATAGAGATACATAAAATTACCGTGAATAAAACCATTAGTAAAATTATCATCGTTATAAAAGTGGAAAAAAAGCCTGAAGCTTTATTAATAGCAATAAGCTTATATAGATCAAACCTTGTTTCAGCATAAGCTTTTAACTTACTAAACATTTCTTCCAGACCGGTTTGTCTATCTTCCATATTATCGTTCATCATCGAACTTATTTGTTTTACGTTTAAAGTGGAGATGAATAATTATCCATTCATGGAATTTCTTACATCTCCTTTCATTGCATTCGCTTTCTCTTTGGCCTGGTTAACCAGGTCATTGCCCATATCTGTACCTTCTGAAACAAGACCGCTTAATTTTTGTTTTGCCTTGTCATATTTCTCGGAGATAACATCAGAATATTCACTGTATTTATCTTTAACCGAGTCGGCAAGGTCAGAACCTTTTTCTGCTATTTTTCTTCTCGTTTCTGTGCCTTTATCGGGGGCAAATAAAATGCCTAATATTGCGCCTGCAGCGGCACCTGCTAAAACGCTTGCTAATACTTTTCCTGAGCCCATAATTTTAAATTTTAGTTGTTATTTAATTTTTTATTCAATTGGTCAACCATAATATAGACAATATGTTGCCAAATACCAGTTGTATCATAAAATTTGATTATAATGCAATACAGGTAAGGGTTTTGAAAAAATAAAATCGTTACTCTTTTTTCAAAATTAATTACTTTTTGAGTAATATTTTTCCCAGAGTGAGGTAGATTTTAGTATGGTTTTGTAAAAGTTCAAAAAAGTCATGTTGACAGTGGGTTTTTTATACTATAAATTATCTGGCATAATTCTTAAAGATTATCTAAATCACTTGACGTAACAATTCGATATTTATCTCAGAATAACATAGTATCTAAAAAGATTAAATGTTTTAAAAAGAAGCACTTGTTTAATCCGATACCTATTCAAAAAGATAGGCAAAAAATTAACCTAAAATCTCAAAATATATAAAATGAACAGATCTAATTTTACTAAAGCAGCCGTTGCATTGTTCGTAATTGCGTTTACTCTTAGTAGTTGTGAGGCAATTGCAGGAATTTTTAAAGCCGGAGTGTGGGTTGGTGTCATAATAGTGGTAGTTATTATCGCAGTAATATTCTGGTTAATAAACAAAAGCAGGAAATAAGAAAATAATTCTTTTTTGCGACTGGATTTTTTCCAGGATTTAATAATGAAGAATCAATTATATTGTTTTCTTATTTCATAAGTTCAAATTAATATATTTGATCGCGTTTTAAAGCATCCTACTTAGTATAATGTATAATGGCTAAAAATTTTGTAGATAAAATTGCAGACCGAATCCGGATGGGATATCTCGCTGCATTTTTATTGTTGCTTCTTTCATATATCCTTACGTTTTATTCCACGCAAAAATTAATAGATCAGGCAAAGGATGTAAATCACACCAGTGAAGTAATACATGACCTTGATAACGTGATGGGCTATGTAACCCGTTCAGTATCTGATTTTCGCGGCTATCTTGTTACCAGCAGCCACTTTTTAAAAGCTGATTATTACAGGAGTAGGGATAACGCCGATTCAACCTTGAAAAGAGTGAAGGCGTTTACTGTAAATAACCCCGATCGCCAGGCCAATATTGATTCCCTTTCAAAATTAATTAATAAAAAATTTACCCTGATGAATGAGGGTTTAACACGATCTGCTTCGGCCAGCGAAATGTCAAATTCTATGTTGATGGCTGATGACGGCGGTTTATTAATAATGAGGCAACTGGAAGATTACACGCGCAACATTCAAAAAGCCGAGAAAAATTTATTAAATGCAAGATCAGGAAATGTAACTAAATACTCGAATACTATCAAGATTATTAATATCGCTTCGATTTTTTTGGCGATCGTTCTTACCCTTTATTCAGTCATTACATTTAATAAAGAAAATAAAGCGAGACTGATTTCCGATCAGCAGTCAGCCGAATTCCGGGAACAGCTTGAACAAAGATTTGATGAGCTGGCTGCTTTGAATTTGGAACTCATTGAATTAAGAAATATTGAAAAATTTGCAGTTACGGGTAGAATCTCCCGAACCATTGCACATGAAGTTAGAAATCCATTAACAAACATAAATCTTGCAGTTGAGCATTTGCGATCAGAAGTAGATGGTGATGAAGATGTAAGTATGTTGTTTGATATGATTACCCGCAATACTGATAGAATAAATCAACTAATAAGTAACCTTTTAAACTCAACAAGGACTTCAGAACTCGAGTTTGTAAAGGCATCTATGAATGATGTGATCGATAAAAGCCTTGAATTTGCCCGGGACAGAATTGAATTGAAAAAAATTAAAGTTATAAAAAATTATGATCCTGATATTTGCCCGATTTTAGTAAACAACGAGAAAATTTGCATTGCATTTTTAAATATAATTGTAAACGCAATCGAAGCTATGGAGGAGCAGGGTACTTTGCTACTATCAACGGAGAACATAAAAGGCCGTTGTGTTGCTAAAATAAAAGATACAGGTAAAGGAATGAGCAAGGCCGATG
>JBDTMP010000169.1:0-4051 GCA_039934215.1 Ginsengibacter sp. | reverse complement strand
TCAAAATGAAGTGTCTCCTTGTTTAGTTTTTCATCATCTCCTGTAAACTCCCATGCTGCGACATAAGAGAACTGCGCATCATCACGCAGTGCCTCACCTTCTGATGTTTGCATTTCTTCCCTGAAATGGCCACCGCAACTTTCTTTCCTTTGAAGCGCATCGATGCACATCAATTCTCCAAGCTCAATAAAATCCGCCACTCTTCCTGCTTTTTCAAGTTCCGTATTTAACTCGTCTATTCCGCCTGGGATTTTTAAATTTGCCCAAAATTCAGTTTTAAGATTTTTTATTTCTTCGATTGCAGATAAAAGGCCTTCCGCATTCCTTGCCATACCGCATTTTTCCCACATAATTTTCCCAAGCCTTTTATGAAAACTTTCCACTGATTCTGTTCCGCCAATACTCATTAATTTGTCTATCTTTTGCCTCACTTCATTTTCTGTTTCTTCGAAAGCCGGATGCGTGGTAGAAATAGGTGGAGTCCTTATTTCATCCGCCATGTAATTGCTAAGCGTATAAGGAATTACAAAATATCCATCGGCAAGGCCCTGCATCAGTGCTGAAGCTCCAAGTCGGTTGGCACCATGATCGCTAAAGTTGGCTTCACCTAAAGAATATAAACCCGGTACAGTAGTGCCAAGTTCGTAATCGACCCAGAGTCCACCCATGGTATAATGAACAGCCGGAAAAATTCGCATAGGAACATTATACGGATTTTCGCCAGTTATCTTTTCATACATCTCGAAAAGATTCCCATACTTTTCCACGATTATTTCTTTGCCTAATCCAGTAATAGTTTCATCATCGCTTTCTGCCATTCCTCTTTTCCCTATCTCCACCTTACCGTATCTTTTTATGGCATCTGCAAAATCAAGATAGACTG
Organism: Ginsengibacter sp.; assembly: GCA_039934215.1. GTDB lineage: Bacteria > Bacteroidota > Bacteroidia > Chitinophagales > Chitinophagaceae > Ginsengibacter. Next base: position 3,168 of record JBDTMP010000169.1, on the reverse strand, counting down.
CCATCTTCGTGGTGCCGACACCGTAGCCGGCATCACATCTTTCTTTTGCAGCGCGGGAAGCCACATCCCGGGGAACCAGGTTTCCGAATGCGGGATATCTTCTTTCCAAATAATAATCCCGATCTGTTTCAGGAATTTCAACGCCTCTGCGTTTTTCATCCTTATTTTTTGGCACCCAAATTCTCCCATCATTCCTAAGGCTTTCGCTCATAAGCGTAAGCTTGCTTTGGTGATCGCCACTAACGGGAATGCATGTTGGATGTATTTGTGTAAAGCACGGATTGGCAAACCAGGCTCCTCTTTTGTGTGCCTTCCAGGCAGCGGTTACATTGCTTCCCATCGCATTTGTACTTAGATAAAAAACATTACCATAACCACCTGAACAGATTAAAACAGCGTGGCCAAAATGCCGTTCCAATTTTCCTGTTATAAGATCCCTGGCGATAATACCCCGTGCTTTGCCGTCTATCTTTACAATGTCAAGCATTTCGTGACGTGCAAACATGGTTACATTTCCCAGTGCGACCTGTCTTTCGAGCGCTCCATAAGCTCCAAGTAATAATTGCTGCCCGGTTTGACCTGCGGCATAAAAAGTACGTTGTACCTGTGTTCCGCCAAATGAACGATTGCTAAGCAACCCTCCATATTCGCGGGCAAATGGAACTCCCTGTGCAACGCATTGATCTATGATTGAAGTGCTTACTTCCGCCAGGCGATGTACATTGCCCTCACGCGACCTGTAATCCCCGCCTTTTATTGTTTCATAAAAAAGCCTGAAAACAGAGTCTCCATCATTTTGGTAGTTTTTAGCTGCATTGATACCTCCCTGGGCGGCGATAGAATGTGCACGTCGCGGGCTATCCTGGAAACAAAACGCTTTTACTTTGTAGCCAAGCTCACCCAATGAAGCAGCTGCCGAGGCCCCTGCAAGACCGGTGCCTATAATAATTACTTCAAGCTTTCTCTTATTAGTTGGACTTACCAATCTTACGTGACTTTTATATTCCGTCCATTTTTGCTCAAGCGCTCCTTCAGGGATTTTTGCGTCTAATGCCATACGTTAGTATTGAATTTATTTTGAAAAGAAACGTTACCGTTTCAAACAATTTTTATGTAAGCCACCCCGCCATAAAAGAAATCGGCATAAAAGCAAATAGTATGCAGATTGCGACTGAATAAAAAATTCCGATGCCTTTCACTATGGGCGTCCATCTTCTATGATTAATACCGAAAGTTTGGAATGCACTTTGAAAGCCTTGCAAAAGATGAAACAAAAGGGAAATAAGCCCTATCATATATAAAGTAAATAACAAAGGGTTTGTAAAAATCTCTTTCATTTCATAATACAAATTCACTTGTGGCCCATGAAAATACATTTCATTTTTAGTGCCAGCCCAAAAATGATATAAGTGCATTACAAGAAATAACAGCAAAAAAGTTCCCAGCCACCCCATTGTACGGCTATACCATTTTATTTCTTTTGGGTAGTCGTGTTTATTATACTTTATTTTTCTTGCAGTTTTGTTTTGCTTCCACAATAAAAGACCTTGTACAATATGAAGCAGGAAACCAGCGAATAAAGCTATCTCCATAAGCCTGACAAAAAAATTATGACTCATAAAATAGGCTGCCCTGTTAAAGGTTGCTCCATCATCATTATAGAAAATCATCGCGTTTACCGAGGCATGTATAATAAGATAGACGATAAGAAAAAATCCTGTGAAAGCCATAACGAATTTTTTTCCTATCGAAGAAGTGAATAACTGTTTCCAGGTCATAAATTCAGGGAATTGAAAATGTCAAGATGCACAAAAATACTACAGGAAGTTCAAAAGTTTATTCAACAATTTATTTTTATAAGATACATTATAAAAATTAAGCTCATAAATTTAATCTGCGCAGCAATATATTATCGATTTGATTGAAAACCATATCGGGCTTCATCGTACGCCATGGAAGAAAATTCAGGAGTTCTATATATTTATTGAGCCGTGCTTTTCTAAAATCATGTTGCGTTGCTTCGGGCATATTAAGGCATACTACCCACCCACCCTTCTCAGCTACATCATCATACCATTCTTCGTAATAGCTATCATCGCTACTATGAAAATTGAGAACATTTTCTGCAATCAGGATAAATTTATTTATTCCTTGTCGCATAAAATCGTCAATTACATCACGCTTTAATGTCATGATATCATTTTCAATTGCATCATTCCATTCGCCAATTAATTCAATGATGGCATACTGTTCCTGGTAGTCAGCCATTAAAACTTTCATATATAGAGTTGCGCTGCCAAATTCATCCCAGAGAGGATGTATATAATAATTGTAAACTGTTTGTGTAAATGCAAATTCGCTATACTCTCTTCCATAAAACGGCGAATGCAAATCATTTTCTGATGTGTATAAATATTGCCAATTGTCGTATGGTTCTATATTTTGCAAAATGTGTTTTCAAAAACTGATTGCAACCGTGTTTTCTGTTGCAAATTTATTTATTTAACGAGAGTTAATGGCAATTTTATTTCCAAAAAATGTATAATAAAAAGGGCCGCTTTAATAAGCGGCCCCTGAAGAAACGATCCCCAGATTATTTATTCAACAATGAGCTTATCGGAAAATACCGGCCTGTTTCCAGCGTCAGTTACTTTGATCATATACACACCGGCAGCTTGTTTCTTTTGAAGTTGAAAATTCTCTACCTGGCCTGCTGATTTTACATAAACAATCTTATTATCTATGATGCGGCCTTGCAGATCGCTTAGAGCAACTTTGTATTCCCCTATGGAATTGTTTTCAAATGTAATTTTAAACTGCCCGTTTGTTACAGGATTTGGGAACACTGAAATAAATTTATTTCCAATTGCTTCGGCGCTTATAAGTGAAGGCGCTCCTACAGAATTCTGTTTGTCTTTTTCATTCAGGAGATTACTGCTGGCAAGATCAGAGGCATTAAATATTTCTCCATCAGTAGCTATTTTAGTAGAGGAAAGATCCTTTACATTTACTTTATAATATCCTTCAAAAGTATTTGCGCTGCTTATTAAAACGTTATTATCATTATCTACCGCCGCTCCGTTTACTGTATAAGTAGGTGTGAGGTTTAAAATAGCTCCTTTATAGGTTGCAACTCTTGTATTGACATCTATTTCAAAAACATTGCGG
>JBDTMP010000168.1:0-7753 GCA_039934215.1 Ginsengibacter sp. | reverse complement strand
GTCTTCTTTTCGCCGCAAAGACTTAAAAAAGCTTCCCTCTCGAGGTTAAGTAAATATTGTTCGCTTACCAAAGTGGGCTCACTAAGATCGCCGCCGCACATTACATACGCCAGTTTTTTGGCAATTTTTACATCATGATCAGTAATATAATTACTTCGGTACATGCCGTTTATTCCTGCATACAACATTCCAAGGCCTGAGCGTCCCAGTACTTTTATATCAGTTCTCTGCAATGGTTTTGTATAGCCGGCATCATAGATCTCAAGTGCGCTTTGTTTGGCGTCATTAATTCTTCTGGACTGGTTCATGCTAACTGCGTCTATACCTTTACGTAAGATTCCTAAATCATAAGCTTCAAAAGCCGAAGAGGAAACTTTTGCAGTTCCAATCGTGAGGAAGCGGCTTTGAAGTGTAATTGTTTCCGGTTCATTTTCATGCATGTCATCTGCTGCTCGCAAAGTAAATTCCTTTGTTCCGCCACCACCGGGGATCAGGCCTACGCCAAGTTCTACAAGACCGATGTAACTTTCTGCGGCGGCTTGAACCTTATCGCTGTGAAGACACATTTCGCAAGCGCCTCCAAGTGCCAGGCCGTGTGGTGCAACCACTACAGGCACTGAAGAATATCGCACCCGCATCATTGTATTTTGAAACATGCGTATTGCCATATCCAGTTCGTCATATTCCTGCTCGGCGGCATACATAAATATCATACCGACATTTGCTCCGGCGCTAAATTGCGGCCCCTCATTCGCAATTACAAGACCTTTGAATTTTTCTTCAGCTATTGAAATAGATTTATTTACTGCTTCGAGCACTTCGCTTCCAATGCTTCCCATTTTTGTATTCCATTGCAATCCTAATACATCATCGCCCATATCGTATAAATTACAGGCTGCATTATTCCACACTGATTTTTCTTTGAGATCGCTGAGTATAATAAATGACTCGCCGCCCGGCAATTCTTTATACGCACCTGAGCTAACGTCGTAGTATAGCCGTTTACCGTTTTGTACTTTATAAAAGCTTGTATTGCCTGCAGCAATAAAATCGACAACCCATGTTGCAACGTTATAACCTGTTGCCTTCATTGCTTCCGCCGTTTCTTTTACGCCAAGCACATCCCATGTCTCAAAGGCTCCAATTTCCCAGCCAAAGCCAGCTTTCATCGCATCGTCGATGCGATAAATCTCATCACTTATTTCAGGAATGCGATGCGAGATATAAGAGAACAGGCTGTAATGAAATTCACGGTAAAAATCACCCGCTTTATCTTTTCCTGCTAATAAAATTTTAAGTTTTTGCTTAAGATCATCAATTGGCCTGGCCGCCTCCAATGTTGCGAACTTTGGTTTTTGCCTTGGCTCATATTCAAAAGTATTAAGATTAAGTACCCTGATTTCTTTTTCCCCTTTAGGGCCTGGAGGCATTTTCTTAAAAAAGCCCTTGCCGGTTTTATCGCCGAGCCATTTATTATCTACCATTTTTTGAAGCCATGCGGGAATGCTAAAAGTTTCCTTTGCTTCATCATCAGGGCAGTTTTCTTTTACTCCTGCCGCTACTTTCACAAGCGTATCAATGCCGACTACATCGGCGGTACGAAACGTCGCGGATTTTGGCCTCCCGATTACAGGTCCTGTAAGTGCTTCAATTTCATCAATACCTAATCCCAATTTTTCCATGATGTGAAAAATGGACATGATACTGAAAACTCCTACGCGGTTGGCAATAAAGGCCGGAGTGTCTTTACAAAGCACTGTTGTTTTGCCGAGGTACAAGTCACCATAGAGCATTAAAAAATCGATAACGCTGGTATCGGTAAAAGACGTAGGGATAATTTCCAGGAGCCGTAAATATCTTGGAGGATTAAAGAAATGTGTACCGCAAAAATGTTTTTTAAAATCTTCACTTCTTCCCTCAGCCATCATGTGAATGGGAATTCCGGAAGTGTTGGAAGTGATCAATGTCCCGGGCTTGCGGTATTTTTCTACCTGATCAAAAACAAGTTTTTTTATATCAAGCCTTTCCACTACCACTTCAATCGTCCAGTCGCACCCGGCAATATCTTTCATATTGTCTTCAAAATTTCCGGTGGTAATATTTTTGAGTACATCTTTCGTAAAGAGGGGAGAAGGATTCGATTTAGCCGCCGACGCCAGCGCTTCATTTACTATGCGGTTTTTCACAATTGGTTTGTCAAGTGACAATCCTTTTTTTGCTTCGGTTTCAGTTAATTCTTTTGGAGGTATGTCAAGAAGTAAAACCTGCACACCAATGCCTGCAAAGTGGCAGGCAATACGGCTTCCCATTACGCCACTTCCTAAAATCGCTACTTTATTAATGTTTCTCTTTTGTATCATGATATTAGTTAGTTAAACAACTATTGTGTGTTCGAAATTACATTTTTACAGCTTAAGAAAAAGAAAATAGATTATTCATACGATTAGTTTATTGTGTAGAGAATAATTTTCAAATGATCATCTTTTTGTAAAGAATAATTAAAGATAAAAGAAACCATACTGAAATTACTTTTCGCGGCCCAGGTGAGAATGGGGTAACCGGGAAAATATTTTTTTAGAAAAGGATATTGAAAATAATAACCTGATAAGGCGCTTACAGGGTAACGCTGCAGGTTACTGGAAATGCTGTCTATAATTTTTTTGAGATCATTTTTTTTTAACTGATACGGGTTAAAAAAGGGTGTATAATAGCTTGTAAAAAATCCATTTTCACAATAGGTAGCCAAATATTTTATATTGGAAGATTCTATGATCATTTTATTTTGCAGGCCATATTTTTTTCGGATCGCTACAAAAGCAGCTAACGCTTTATCATGGTTCGCACCATTTAGGTTTTTAAAATCAAACCATATAGATGCCGATAAATTTCTGTTTTTATAAATATCAAGGATTTGCTCAATTTTTATCGTGGATATTCCGGAAGAGTCATGGTAAACGTAAAATGAATTGATAGTGCTATCGAAATATATATCCACTTCGAAACCACCAGTTTTTGCATCAAGATTTTCTATCGCAATGACAGAATCTATAGCTTTTGCCCAATCCTTAGAATGGCTCACAAGCGGTTGGTCACAACGTAAGAAATCAGCAGGTGCCTGATTTTTTATGAAGGTGTAGGGAATTAATGTTCTTACCATTCCTTTGTGCAGTAAAATATCGGAGCCCAGGATAATAATAATGATGAGCGCTCCTAAAAAGAATTTATTTTTATAATTATCCTTACTTTTCAAGAAGTGATTTTTTAACTAAAAACTTATGTGTTGAAATTTGATAAACCAGGAATGCGTTTTAGATTGTTTCAATGTAAGCCTGCATTATCATTTTTATTAAAACTACTTATTTTACTTACCCTGCTGAAATGTATCTTTTTTTTGTACAACATTCACTCAGGGCAGGGATGGCAAATAGCGGATCTTTCTACCGTAATACGTCTCATACTTTGGTCTGCATTATATGACATACTCATTATCTCGTCCTTAGCGATCCCGCTTACCGTATTCTTTTTTTTATTTAAAAATAAAAGGTCTGTCATAAGAATTATAAACTTAATTTTTAGCGGATTGTTTTCGTTTATGGTATTATTAAATATAACCGACATTTTTTATTATCCATATAAATTACAGCGTGCCGATGCTGAACTTCTCTATGTGCTGCGAAATCCTTTCAATGAAGTAAACATTACTTATTTTCTGGTCGGGACATCAATAATAGTTACATTTTTGTTACTTGGATTACTGGCTTATAAATGGATTAATATTTTTTATAAATCAAATAAAATCAGCGCTTCGGAAATAGTAGCCGTAGTGTTTTTTTGCCTGTCCTGTTTAATAATTTATGTAAGCGGACCGAAAAAACTTCTTCCTACTTATCCTCTCGTAAACGTTAGCTACAGCCAGCTTCCGTTGGTTCAAAATTCTTTTCATCAATTTCTATATTCCCTTTTCCGAAAGAAAGAGTCCCTGATTTTCAGTGAAGATTATATTCGCAATCTTCCAGATACAATGCGGCTGACGCTTGTAAAAAAAAATATCATTCAATCAAAGAATTCTTCTCCAAAGAATATTGTGCTGTTTATTATGGAAAGTGTTCCGTATGATTTTTTTGACAGTAGCAGCATGTATAAAGTGAAAATGCCCTTTCTTGACAGCCTTGTCAGGAAAAGTACGTTTTTTTCCAAATGCTTTAGCTATTCGCATGATTCAAATAAAGGTATTACTGCGATACTTGCCGGAACACCGACACTTACTGAAATACCTTTGTATCATTCTGCTTATACTTCTATTCCACTCACGCACATCGGCTCGGTATTAGAGACTCAGGGGTATAAGTCTGCCTTTTTTATCGGCGATAATTATGATGATTTTGGATTTGCAAAATGTGTCAATTGGCTGGGAATACAACATTATTATTGCATGACAGATGTTCCCGGTTACCGGCACATGGAAAAACATACCATGGGGCTGCACGATGAATATGTTTTAAATTTTATGTCTGACAAAATTGATAAATTAAGCCAGCCATTTTTAGCGATAGATTTCAATATCTCAACCCATTTTCCAGCAGATGTTCCTTCAACTTTCAAAGAAAAATATCCACTGGTAAACAAGACCACACACATGAATGCCATGAGCTATTATGATGAGTGCCTCTCAGCATTTATGAAAAAAGCTTCCCAACAATCGTGGTACAAAAACACGGTTTTTATCTTTTGTTCAGACCACTGGATGTATCCTGATTTTGATAACCTGAAAAATGACGTGGAGAAAAATTTTCGTATCGCCCTGTTTATTTTTGATCCTCAAAAAAATGCTCAAACAATTATTAACACACCTGTAAGTCAGCTTGATATTTTAAATACTATGTTGCACGTTAGTAATTATAAAAAAAATTTTATCAGCTACGGAGAAGATCTTTTAGAAATGCCCGTAGATTCTAACAGGGTGGTTTTTGCAAAGGCAAATAATATTCTTTACCAGGCATTTGACAGCAGCTATGTTCTTGGCTTCAATGTTATACAAGGCAAGCCTGAGTTTTGCTACAATTATATTAGAGATGCCGAAAGAAAATATAATTTAATTGATTCCGGTGATAGTCAAAATGTGAAAAGACTACTTGAGAAGATGAAAGCGTTTTTGCATACCGGCTATATACAATATAAAAATAAGAAGGCTTATTAACTCACGCCACTTCCGTTTTCGATAACTGAATCCGGTGCGATGAAATATAATTTTCCTTCTTTGTCTTCTGCCATAAGTATCATTCCATTGCTTTCTATGCCACGCATTTTTCTTGGCGCAAGATTGGCGACTACTACCACCTGCTTTTGTATAATTTCTTCGGGTGAAAAATGTTCAGCGATACCCGAAAGAATGGTTCGTGTTTCAAAACCTAAATCTATTTGGAGCTTTAAAAGCTTGTCAGCCTTTTCTACTTTTTCTGCAGAAATTATAGTTCCAACTTTCAAATCAATCTTTGCAAAATCATCATAAACGATTTGGGATTTCAAAGGTTTTTTATCCTTATCGTCATCTTCAATTTGAGAATTGATGGTTTCTTTTGTATCCATATTTTTATGAGATGTGCTTTTATTTTCTTTTGTTGGAATAGTTTCCGGCTTGGCTATTTTGCTGTTCTGTACGCTGCTGTCATGCAATTTTTTTATTTGTGCTTCAACCTCCGCATCTTCAATTTTCCTGAATAATAATTCAGGAGCCCTGAGGCTGTAACCAACACTCAGTAATTTCATGCTTCCGCCATTTTTCCAATCCAGCATTTTATCAACCACCTTCATCATGTGTATCATTTTCTTTGCGGTAAAAGGCAAAAACGGATTGATGAAAACAGCCAGATTGGCGCAAAGCTGCAAACAGATGTGAAGACAATTATCTATGCCGTGTTGTGCATCGCTGGCCGGTTGGCCGCCGGTGTTAGTTTCCTTCGCGAGTATCCAGGGCTGCTTATCCTGCAGGTATTTATTTCCTTTTCTTGCAAGATCGATTACTTCAAATAATGCCTCCCGGAATTTGAACTGCCCGATTGAATTTTCAATTTTTATTTTTGAATTTTTAATCTCCTCAATCAGTGTTTTATCTTTTGTGTCTACAATATCTTTGTGCAGTTTAGGCACTTTACCTCCACAGAGCTTGTGCATCAATACAAATGTCCTGTTTACGAAATTGCCAAAGATTGCCACCAGCTCGCTGTTATTCCTATCCTGGAAATCTTTCCATGTAAAATCATTGTCTTTTGTTTCAGGCGCATTGGCGCAAAGCACATATCTCAGTACATCCTGCTGGCCCGGAAAATCTTTTAAATATTCATCCACCCACACAGCCCAGTTGCGGCTGGTGGAAACTTTCTGTCCTTCAATATTCAGGAATTCATTGGCCGGAACATTATCAGGTAAAATGAATTCACCATGTGCTTTTAACATTGCAGGAAAAATAATGCAATGAAAAACGATATTGTCTTTTCCTATAAAATGAACAAGCTTTGTGTCTTCCTGGTACCAGTAATCTTTCCAATTGCTCAATAATTCTTTTGTCGCAGAAATATAACCGATAGGCGCATCGAACCAAACGTACAATACTTTTCCTTCAGCCCCTGGCAAAGGAACCTTCACGCCCCAATTACTATCACGGGTCATCGCACGCGGCTGTAATCCTTTATCAAGCCAGCTTTTACATTGGCCATATACATTATTTTTCCACTCTTTGTGATCTTCGAGTATATATTGCCGTAAGAAAGCCTCGTAATTTTGTAAAGGAAAATACCAATGCGTCGTCCTCTTCTTTACTGGTACAGCATCGCTCAAGGTGCTCTTTGGATTTATCAATTGCTCGGGGCTCAGAGAAGATCCGCAATTTTCACACTGGTCGCCATACGCATTAGGATAGCCGCATACCGGGCATGTACCGGTTATATACCTGTCAGCCAGGAAAGTTTCTTTTTCTTCATCATAATATTGTTCCGTTTCTTTTTCTTCGAACAATCCTTTTTGATAAAGATTTAGAAAAAAATCGGAAGCCGTTTTGTGATGAATAGGATTAGAAGTTCTGGAATAGATGTCGAAGGATATTCCCATCTCTTCAAAACTGTCTTTGATGATAGTATGGAATTTATCTACTACTTCCTGTGGCGTAATATTTTCTTTCATTGCCCTGATGGTTATAGGAACACCATGCTCATCGCTTCCACATACAAATTTTACATCTTTGTTTTGAAGACGGAGGTACCGGGCATAAATATCCGCCGGCAAATAGCAACCCGCAAGGTGGCCAATATGTACGGGGCCATTGGCGTAAGGTAAAGCCGCAGTTAATAAATACCGTTTAAATTCTTTCATACCAGGCTTCCAAAGAAGATTTAATTATAACATTATTTAGCTCAAAATACCGTTTCAATACCGGAAATCATTTTGAGTTTGCAAAAATACCGCAAACCCATTCAATGCCCAAACCCGAAAAAGTACTTGTTGAACCAGGGTTTAAGAATGTAAAGACTTTTTCGATTCATTTGCACGAGCTATTTTTTTTGAAACGGTGTTTGCTATCATACTGCACAATGTTATCTTTATTGAAGGCATGTTAAAATAGCTGCAACTTTAGTAAATCGGACTATAAATTTTTCAAAGAATGTGCAGTAACGACCTTGACTCAATTTTTTTATACATGAAATGATGAATCGCAAACATTTTCTTTCTTCTGTCGTTCCCTTTATATATACAGCGTCTG
>JBDTMP010000167.1:0-2264 GCA_039934215.1 Ginsengibacter sp. | reverse complement strand
AAACGATCTTAATAAAATGCCTTTGTACAAAAGCTGTTCCAGTACAAAAACGTGTTCAATTAAACATGATATGGGGAATTGACTGTTGATTAATTTACCTAAACGAGAAAATTTTGGAACAAAATCTTCTTTTTATCTTTAAAACATCTGATATTTTATTGTCATTGTCAACAATAATTTATCAATCAAATTATCAACAGAAACTATGAAATTTGATCAAACTGATATAGTCTTTTTATCGCCTCGTTTAGAGTATCTTCTTTTTTTGCAAAACAAAACCGCACCACCCTGTTTTCTTTTTGATGCCTGTAAAAAGCGGAAACAGGAATACAGGCAACACCGGCTTCTTTGCAAAGACGAAGCGCAAATTCTATTTCATTTTCTTTACTAATTAAATCATAACTATATAACTGGAAATAACTTCCATGTGAGGGCAAAGGAGTAAACCTGGTTTTTTCCATACCTTTTTTAAAGAGGTCTCTTTTCTGTTGGAAAAAACCGCCAAGTTTTTCGTATTCATTTTTTTGTGTCAGAAAATCTGCAATTGCATATTGTACAGGAGCATTGCACGAAAAGCAATTGAACTGATGCACTTTTCTAAATTCATTCATTAATTTTTCCGGGGCAATACAGTAGCCAATTTTCCAACCCGTACAGTTATATACTTTTCCGAAAGAAAAGCAAACAAGGCTTCGCTCGAAAAGATCCGGATATTTTAATATGCTTTCGTGCTCCAAATCATCAAAAATTATATGTTCATATACCTCGTCACTGAGAATAAAAATGTTAGTATCCGCAATTATTTTTCTTAACTGCTCTATATCATTTTTATCAAGAACACTTCCTGTGGGATTGTGTGGAGAATTTATTATTATGAACCTTGTATCATTACTGATATTTTTCTTTACAAGATCCCAGTCAATTTTATAACCAGGAAAAGTAAGAGGTACTAAAACCGGTTTTGCTCCATTAAGTTCTATATTCGGAATATAGCTATCGAAGGCAGGTTCTAATACAATTACTTCATCTCCCGGTTGTAAAACAGAAGTGAGAGCCGTGTAAATTGCATAAGTTCCGCCAGGCGTAATCGTAATTTCTTTTTCAGGATCAATTTCTTTACCATATGAATCATACACTTTTCTGGCAATCGCATTTCTTAAAGCAGGCAAACCATTCATGTGAGCATACTGATTATGGCCATTTTTCATTGCTTTGCAAACCAAATCGATCAACATGCTGTTCATATCAAAATCCGGAAAACCTTGCCCCAGGTTTATAGCATTGTTTTTTTTCGCCAAAGCGTTTATGATCGTAAAAATTGTTTCGCGGGTTTGTGGAAGCTTGCTTATTAAAGAAGGAATACTCAAGATTATATTTTTGATATTGCATCAAAAATATAAATTTAATCAGGCAGATTTAATGGAGATTTAGCAAGCAGTTTTTTATTCAATTTTTTTTTGGCGGATAAAAAATAAAAAAAAGAGGAAAAATCCACAAAGTTTTGGATAAAAATTTGGTAACGGATTGGAATATGGAGGCATTTGGAGCCGGGTCTGCATCGACTTTACCAACCTTGACTAATTGAGATTTTCCAAAGCCCCAATCCAAAAGACTTAGACTTCTCGAATAATATTTTTTCAGGCTATCGACAGATTGATTCCAGTTTTCTTCCAATCTTTCGCTGGCATTAATTTTAGGTTCCATATCAGGATCAAAATAATACCAGTCGTTATTAAATTTTAATTCAAGAGCATAATGATGGGGAAAGCCGACGCTTCTATAAGATGTGTTTTTAGTTTTCATTACATCCATTAGAACTATAGCTTGCTGTGAGCAGCCTGCGAAAGGATATTTTAAAATATCGCCTGAGTTTACGGGAGATGCCAGGTCTCTGCCTATTAAATATTGAGCAAAAGCCGCCATCCAGTTTTGCCTGAAATTATATACAGAAAATCCGTGGTAAAAACGTTTCCTGATAATAGTAGATGCAAGAATACCATATTGAAGCGTTCCCTCCTTCACATTTTTTTTATTGGCGGTACTGTCCGTATAATCAATAAGCCTATCGATTGAATTCAGATGTAGTAATGAAGAATCAAAAAGCTCAATATTGTCGTACGGCGGATCTTTTTCAATTGAAACATTAAAAAAATTTAAGAGAAGCAGTAAAAGGGTTAGAGACACTATGAAAAACCTCATGCAAATTCATTGTCACAAAAAAGAGACTTGAAACAACAAAACGAAAAACATTCAGAATTATTTTA
>JBDTMP010000166.1:0-3799 GCA_039934215.1 Ginsengibacter sp. | reverse complement strand
ATGGCATTGCGCCACAAAACTTTTGATGTGCAGGGAGTACAGTTTCACCCGGAAAGTGTATTAACGCCGCTTGGCGAAAGGATGATGCGTAACTGGCTAATTTAAATATAATACCTGATGTCCGTCTCCCTTGAAGACGGGTTGCGGTGAGGTAAAAAAGTAAAGCATGAAAAAGATACTTCAATATTTATTCGAACACAAAACGCTCGACAGAAATGCTGCAAAGGAAGTATTAATAAATATTTCCAAAGGAATTTATTCAGATGCTGAGATAGCATCCTTCACAACGGTGTACCTTATGCGAAGTATTACAATTCCTGAGTTGATCGGCTTCCGTGATGCATTAATAGAATTGTGCGTTGCGGTAAAATTAAACGGGCATAAAGTTGTAGATATCGTGGGAACAGGCGGGGATGGAAAAAATACATTTAACATATCTACGCTAAGTTGCTTCATTGTCGCCGGCGCGGGAGTGAAGGTGGCCAAGCATGGCAACTATGGCGCTACATCAATAAGCGGCTCCAGTAATGTAATGGAAATGCATGGTTATAAATTTTCAGCAGATAATCAAAAATTAATAAATGAAATCGAAAAAGCGAATATCTGTTTTATGCATGCGCCCTTATTTCATCCTGCATTAAAAGTCGTTGGCCCGATAAGAAAAAACCTCGGTGTGCGTACATTTTTCAACATGCTTGGCCCAATGGTAAATCCTGCTTTACCCGACGTGCAGGTGATAGGAGTTTATAATCTTGAAATGGCACGAATATATTCTTACCTTCTTCAACAATCTACAGCCAGGTTTACCATTATTCACAGTCTTGAAGGTTATGATGAAATTTCACTTACCGGTGATACGAAGGTGATCACCAACGAAGGTGAAAAAATATTAACCGCGGAATATCTTGGGAAAAGAACAGTAAGTCCTGAAGATATTTATGGAGGTAATACTACAGAAGAAGCCGCTAAAATATTTCTAAAAATATTAAAGGGCGAAGCAACCTGGGCGCAGAATGCAGTTGTAATGGCGAATGCCGCGATGGCATTATATTCCACGGGCAATTTTGCTAACTACGAGGTGTGTTATGACGCAGCTGTCGAGAGCCTGGAAAGCGGTAAGGCTTATAATATTTTTAAAACATTAATGACTATGCAGAAATGAATATATTGGACAAGATAATTGATAAGAAAAAGATTGAAGTTGAAAAAAGAAAGGCTTCCAAAAGTATCTATGAACTAGAGCAAGGCCCTTTTTTTAAAAACAAAACATTGTCTTTTAAAGAATTTTTATTGCGGGAAGATAAAACAGGAATTATAGCTGAATTTAAAAGAAAGTCCCCATCAAAAGGTGTTATAAATAATAAGGCAACTGTCGGGGAAGTTACAACAGCCTATACAAAATATGGAGCCAGTAGTATTTCGGTTCTTACTGATGAAGAATTTTTTGGTGGCTCGTTGAATGATCTTTTAGCAGCGACTATAAATGAAGTGCCCTTATTAAGAAAAGATTTTATTATTGATGAATACCAGCTAATAGAATCTAAAGCCTACGGTGCGGAAATAATTTTACTAATCGCCGCATGTCTCACTGTAGCGCAGGTGAAAACATTGGCTGCATTTGCGAAAAATATTGACCTGAATGTTTTACTCGAGATTCACAATGAAGAAGAATTGGAGCATATTTGCGATGATGTGGATGTGGTTGGAGTTAACAACCGGGACCTCAAAACTTTTAAAGTTGATATCAACCGTTCCGTTCAATTGGGAAGAATGATCCCTGCTAATAAAGTAAAAATTTCAGAAAGTGGAATTGACGATATTGCAACAATTGAGCTTTTAAGAAAGCATGGATTTAAAGGGTTTTTAATGGGCGAAAAATTTATGAAACAAAAAAACCCGGGAGAAGCATTCCGGCAATTTGTAAAAGAACTTTGCCTAATAACCTAGTAAATATTGTCCCTCTTCCTGGTAGAGGAATGTGGGTGAGGCAAAAAAAAATAAGATGAAAATTAAAGTTTGTGGAATCACAACTATTAGTCAATTGGAGGAATTGAACAGCATGGGTATTGACTATGCCGGGCTTATTTTTTATGAAAGATCCCTGCGGTATGTTTTGTCAAAGTTGAGAAGCAAGGATGTTTCAGCATTGAAATTAAACCTTCAAAAAGTGGGTGTATTTGTAAATGCAACCGAGGGTGATATTATGACCCAAATTGAATTGTATGAACTGGATCTTGTTCAGCTTCATGGAAACGAAACGCCAACTTTTTGTAATCATATAAGCAATCATGTTAAGGTAATAAAAGCTTTTCGTATCAATGAGGAAAATTCGCATGTTGACTGGATGGTAAAACCTTATGAAGATGCGTGTGATTTTTATTTATTTGATCACGGCTCTCCAAGTATTTATGGGGGCTCTGGCATAAAGTTCGATTGGTCTGTATTTGAAAAAGCAGTGATCGGTAAACCATTTTTCCTGAGTGGCGGAATCGGCCCTTCCGATGCTGATATGATTAAAAATTTCACGCATCCATTTTTTCATGCCGTTGATATAAACAGCCGATTTGAAACAGAAGCTGGTGTGAAAGACATGGAACTGGTAAAGAAATTTGTAAGAAATATTGAAAGCGTAAATAAAAAATAATAAAATGTGGCAGGTAAACGAGATGGGCTATTATGGTGATTTTGGGGGTGCGTACGTTCCGGAAATGTTGCACAGCAATGTTCAGAATCTAAAAGAAAATTATCTGAAAATTATTAATGAAGAAAATTTTCAAAAAGAGTTTCAAGCGTTGCTTAAAGACTACGTGGGGCGGCCCACTCCATTGTATTTCGCGAAAAGATTAAGTGAGAAATACCAGGCCCAAATTTACTTGAAGCGTGAAGACCTTTGCCACACTGGCGCTCACAAAGTAAACAATACAATCGGCCAGATATTATTGGCGGAAAAGCTTGGAAAAAAAAGAATAATTGCTGAGACGGGAGCCGGTCAACATGGTGTGGCAACAGCAACAGTGTGCGCATTAAAAGGACTTGAATGCATCGTGTATATGGGTGAAAAAGACATAGAGCGGCAGGCACCTAATGTTGCGAGAATGAAAATGCTCGGCGCAAAAGTAATACCGGCGACAAGTGGAAGTAAAACTCTGAAAGACGCTACCAACGAGGCAATCCGTGACTGGATCAATAATCCTGTGGATACCTATTATTTAATAGGAAGTGTTGTAGGCCCGCATCCGTATCCTGATATGGTTGCCCGTTTTCAAAGTGTAATAAGCGGGGAAATACGCAAACAATTAAAAGAAATAACCGGGAATGAATTGCCGGATTATGTGTTGGCATGTGTAGGTGGCGGCAGCAATGCAGCAGGAGCTTTTTATCATTTCCTGGATAATGAGTCGGTAAAATTAATTGCAGTAGAGGCAGCAGGCGAGGGAATTAATAGTGGCAAAAGCGCGGCGACAACTCTATTGGGTACGAAGGGAATTTTACACGGAAGCAAAAGCCTGGTAATGCAAACGGAAGATGGCCAGGTAATAGAGCCACACAGCATTTCAGCGGGGCTTGATTATCCAGGTATCGGCCCCATGCATGCGAACTTATTCATTAATAAAAGAGCTGAGTTTATGAGTGCGACAGACGAGGAAGCGCTGCAATCATCTTTTGAACTGGCGAAACTTGAAGGAATAATTCCTGCTTTGGAATCGGCGCATGCATTGTATGCATTGAATAAAATAAATTTTAATAAAAGTGATATTGTCGTGGTAAACCTGAGCGGCAGGGGCGATAAGGATATGGA
>JBDTMP010000165.1:0-3710 GCA_039934215.1 Ginsengibacter sp. | reverse complement strand
CATCCTGATCTACAATTGTAAAAACATGGCCCGGATCATTATTTAACCCGACCGGAATTTCGCTTATTTTTTTTCCCGCATCATCTAATGGCGGGCCTATGTACGTATCCCATCCGTTAAGATCTTTCCCATTGTATAAGGCAGTCCGGTTATCCTGTGAAAATATTTTTGAGGAGGTAAGAAACAGAATTAAAAGAAGAGAGCAATATCTCATGGCAATGTTTTCTTAAAGATAAAGAAATTACATTTTTTGAGAGAGCAACTTTTCACCCGGTAAATCGCGGGGCGTTAGTTAAATTTATTTTCGTGGATAGAAGTAAAGGTTTACAAATGATGCCAGCCCTTTTTCACTTAATGTAAAGAAACCCCTTGTGTCGTTTGCAAAACAAATTCCCTCGCCTTGCGGTTCCGGAGTGTACGGCAACATCCGCGGAGATTGCTTCAAACATTCTGCAATACTTTGGTTGCTTTTGCGCTGATAATATCTAAGATTAGGGTATGTTTTTACAATCACTTCTTTATCATCGTTTGATGATGCGGCGCTCACCACGCCTGTATAATTAAGTTTACCTTCCAGGGTCAATATATTCATTGAAGAAGAATATGGATATGAAAGTTTATAAATCCTTGAAGGATTGTCCGTCTTCGTTATAATATATAAATCATGTGATTTGTGATCCAGTAAAAAAGCTTCGGCATTATGAGAACCATCCGGATACATAAATGAAACAGCCCTGGAATTCTTTACCGTGTCTGAAGAAGCCAGGGGTTCAGGGAAAATATAAAACGTGTACGATTTATATTTTTGATTATTGTCGCCAATGTCAGCAATGTAAATGGTATCATTATAAAGCGCCATATCTTCCCAGTCACGATTAACGGCGCCTTGTATAAAAATTTTTTTTACAACGGTACCATCATGTTTCATCAGCAAAATCTGCGGAGGATTGTTGCTATCTTCCTCCACCCAAATATTGCCGGGATTTAATTTACTGTCAGCGATACCAGAGCCTTCTTCGATAACAGGAACAACGGCATGTGAAACAGGAATAGAGTCAAATAGAAGTGTCGTGTTTTTTCCAGAACTTTTTTTTGCACAATCCATTGCGGCAAAAATTGCACACAAGAATAAAAGTAAAGTTGCCTGCAAAGGATTGAATACTTTATAATATTTTTTTTCGATACTGCTTTTAAAAGCCAGATGCTTCAACATGAAGGCAATTTAAATAATTTATGCTCATGCCATTGCAACCTTTCAATTGTGTCCGAAATAAATGGCCGGATGTAAACTAACGCATCAGTAGTTGCTAAAAATCATTGTTTGGATCGTTAGTTATTGACAGCGGCTAAATAACCCGTAAAACAATTTTCCCCCTTGTATGTCCTTTTTCAATTTTCTTATGTGCTTCTGCAGCGTTTTCCATGGGGATTATTTCGGAAATGACAGGTTTTACTTTTCCTGAATCAATAAGGTCTGCTATCTGTTGAAGATCCCCCGGAAGCGACTGTGCCATAAAACCTTCAATATGAATATTTTTTTGTTTGGCTTCTTCCTGGTTTTCTGGTTTCACAGTTGTTATAAGCCGGCCACCGTTTTTTATTACCTGTAAAGATTTTTTTTGCGTGTCTCCTCCTATGAGATCAAATACAAGATCAACATCTTTCACTTCTTCCTCAAATTTTTCATTTTTATAGTCAATGACATCATCAGCTCCAAGCTCGTATAGAAAATCAATATTATCAGCCGATGTCGTACCAATGACATGAGCCCCTTTCCATTTAGCAAACTGCACAGCATAAGTCCCAACTCCTCCTGACGCTCCATGAATTAAAACTTTTTGACCATCCTGAAGTTCCCCGTGCGTAAACAAACCCTGCCAGGCGGTAAGACCTGCAAGCGCCACTGCTGCTGCTTTATCGTGATTGATGCTTTTTGGTTTTTGGTTTACCTGGTCCGCTTTTACCACCACGTATTCTGCATAGGTCCCATCTCTCGTAGGATCCGGCCGGCTATACACTTCATCACCTTTTCTGAAATTTAATACCGCATTTCCCACTTCTTCTATCTCGCCGGACACATCCCAACCAGGTATTAATGGGAAGCTAATTGGGAACTTCCCCTGTGCATGGCCCGCACGAATTTTCGAGTCAACAGGATTTACCCCACTGGCATGAACTTTTATCAGGACTTCATCAGCAGCCGGTATAGGTTGCGGTGCATCTTCATATTTTAAAACTTCCGGTCCTCCAAATGCATGTATTCTTATCGCTTTCATACAGGTAAATTTTAGTCTAAAAACATTGCTACATGAATTGTGCCTAAAGGTGTCTTCGTTGCAAATAAATATTTGAATGTCAATCAATTTAAAACATGTAACTGTTCAAAATGAGATAGGAGGAAGCCTAATCCAATCAATGTTTTCAATACAAACTTCTGCCTGGTTCATATAATACTTCAATTTTATTTCCATGATTAGTTATAAATAATCTCATGGAGGTCGCATGTCCTTCTTTTTTCCAAAATCGCACAAAACGTTATTTATCTCAGTATGCTTTCTTCGCAAAAAAAGTTATTTTCGATAATTAAACTCTTTAAAAATTATGGAGTATCCTCCTCAACCGGTCAATGAATCATCCCGGCTCGAAGCGCTGAGAGAGTATAATATTCTCGATACCCTTTCTGAAAAGGATTATGAAGATATTACCCTACTGGCGGCGACTATTTGTAAAACCCCTGTTTCGCTTATCACTTTTGTTGATGAAGGCAGGCAATGGTTTAAATCTCATTACGGGACTTCAGAAACCGAAACGAAAAGGGAATATGCTTTTTGCGCCCATGCGCTCAATTCACCCAGGGAAGCTTTAATAGTTGAAGATTCAAGACAAGATAAGCGCTTTGCCGATAATCCGATGGTAACCGGCGACCCTTATGTAATTTTTTATACGGGTATGCCGCTGGTGACTCCCGACGGATATGCACTTGGGACATTATGCGTTATAGATCACGAGCCGCGAAAGTTATCAGCAGAACAGATAACCGCCCTGGAGATCTTGTCTAAACAGGTAGTGACGCTACTGGAAATGCGTAAATCTAATATCACACTTCAAAACACCAAAGCCGAGCTCGAGATAAGAAACAAAGAACTGGAACAATTTGCCTCTGTAGTTACCCATGATATAAAATCTCCGCTGTCGGGTATTGTAATGGCTAACCAGATTCTGGATGAACAATTTAGTGAGGTACTTGGAAGAGAAGGAATTGATATTGTAAATGTTTCCAAACGTTCCGGAGAAAAAATCCAGGCACTTGTTGATGGCATTTTATCTTACTATAAAGGAGGTGAGCATCCAGCTGATACGCAGCAATTTAATATTACTGAATTCTTTGAATCTATATTTTCGATACTCCCTACAGATAAAAAATACGATTTGGAATATCCCCGCGATGGTGCAAATATCACGATGAATAAAACGCAATTGGAACAAATATTCAGCAACCTCATCAATAACAGTATTCATTATAATGATAAAGATGTAATTGAAATCAAGATCAGTTTTTCTGAAGCTCCGCAACAATATTTTTTTACCCTTACTGACAATGGAATTGGAATTGCAAAAGAAAACCAGGAGAAAATTTTCACGCTTTTTACCACGCTTCCTTCACAGGCCCCTGACGGCAAACAAGGTCATGGTATTGGGCTTTCTACCGT
>JBDTMP010000164.1:0-4957 GCA_039934215.1 Ginsengibacter sp. | reverse complement strand
GGCCGAATTTTTATCTTAGAGTTAATCAAAAATTTTTATTATGAAAAAGACATTATTTGCTGCATTTGCAGGGCTCATCTGCATTTGCACATCATGCGATAGTAATACGGCTACAACTTCAGGTTCCGGAAAAGACTCTACTCTTGAAAAAAATATGGCAGCCTTTGATGTTGTAAGTGAAGCGTTTAATACAGGTGACCCCGGTGGTATTGACAGCGTAGTGGCAGATGATTTTGTTGATCATACTGATCATGGTGATGTAAAAGGCAAAGACAGCCTGAAGGCCATGATCACCACGATGCATAAGAGTTTTCCCGATATGAAGACAGAGGTTAAAAACACGGCTGCCAATGGCGACTATGTATATGGATGGATGCATTATAGCGGCATTAGCGATGGGAGCATGGGTATGCCAAAGGGGCCGTATGATATGACAGCCATCGAACTGGTAAAATTTGATAATGGAAAAGCAGTAGAGCACTGGAGTTTCATGCAGCCTGCAGATATGATGAAGATGATGGGAGCTCCGCCCGCAATGAAGGATTCTACTAAAAAATAGTAATAATTAATGTCATGTTTTTTAAAAGCCGGGTGCAAAGCCTGGCTTTTTTGCAGTAGTGAAATGAATAAAATAAAAAACGACGGTCCCGTAAATGCCGCAATAATTATATAAATCCGGTTTAGATTTACTTCAAATTAATTTTTAAAAATGAATACCAATAGTAAAATCGGGAGAATGTTTAAAAGCACAACATGGCATGATCTTCACATCCAAAGCTTGTCATACGGCCAGCGGGTTGCAGATAAAGTAGCAAGGGTAATGGGTTCATGGGCTTTTATTATTTCCCAGACCGTTTTTGTAATGATATGGATGGCCTTAAATTTTATTGGCTTTATGCATCATTGGGATGCTTACCCTTTTATTTTGCTGAACCTTCTTTTTTCTACGCAGGCCGCTTATGCAGCACCTATTATTATGATGTCGCAGAACAGGCAGGGTGAGCGGGACAGGATACAGGCGCAAAAAGATTACCAGACAAATACCGATGCAAAAAGAGAAATTGAAGAACTGCAGATACTTTTAAAATCAATTGAAGTCGATAAATTAGACAAGATTATAGAGATGCTGAAGGAGATGAAAAATTAGAACAGTATTTGTTGTTAGAAAAATATCATACAACATACCATTTACTTTCCGCATCGGTATTATAAGATAAGCCATTGCTCATGACATGTGCCGTTTTTCCGTTTTTTGGATCAACATAATTCCTTTGCTCGTACACTCTTATACCGTTGTTTTCCCTGGTTAAGTAAACGATCAGTGCATGCAAAGTAGGCGGCACTTCATGCAGCCATTGCTCTTCATTTTCTCTTACAAATGCCTGGCTCATAAAATTGATTTATAAAACCTGTAAGAAAAAACTGTGCCCCTTTATATATTCATTTGGTTGTCTATTCATCGCGTCCGCTTACAACAGGTTATAGCCATTTATATAAACAAAGAAAAAATTTCATTTTACTTATTTTTTTTGCATCTGAACTTCACTGGTTTTTTATTTCAGCCAACCTCACCGGATAACAAATTTTTGAACGGGCATCTGCCGTTTCCCAATAGGCCTACATCCCGGATCTCTGTAAAAATAAGCTTAGCGTTTAATCTTTCCTGTTACCTTATCTAAGCCAGCCTGTTTTTAACTAAAAAGCACCCCTGATTTTCCCAGGGGTGCTTGAAGAGGCTACGGAATAAAATCTATTTTTTCTTGTTGGCTTTATACCGCATGTCGGGAGTACCGTTCTTTTTAACTGTAGTTTTTGCAGTCACTTTATTTTCCTTTAGCCTCATGTCGGGTTTACCGTCTTTCTTAAGGCCTTGTGTGGTTGCTGTTGCTACGTTGCTTTCTTTCTTCGCTGATATCTTCGCCGTTTTCTTTTCCTTCTTATCGGCAGTTTTCACGGTTTTCATGTCCTTTTTGTGGGCCGCTTTTTTCATTTTAGCTTCTTTCTTCGCAGTGACTTTCGCAGGAGCTTGCTGGGCGGTTACCATTCCGAGGCTTGCAAAAAATAGAGAGGCTACTAATATTATTTTTTTCATTTTAAATTTCTTTATTGATTTATATATGTATGTAAATGCAACCAGAGGCGTGGTTAATAAGCCCTGGCTTTTGTGTTGTTTGCGTGTAGTGATTGCTCAGCTTATGCTGAAGGCGGGCGATTAAATTTCGTTACAAACAGGAAGGTGTAATTATTGATATATCCCGGATATCCTTTTACAAACGAAGAAACAGGCAGGCCTGCTGATGTAGTTGCAGGAACTTGCTCGCAGATAACGACTAATTGCTGGTGAGCCTGTAATTCCCGGTGGTGCCTGTGCCTCGATTCGGGAATGGCATTCTCGTATTTAAAAATTACTTCGGTAATAAATTCAACATAGGTATCTATAAAATTATAACCTTCAGCGGTCGCCTTCTTCATTTCAGCCGCAGGTACATCTATACTCATGTTCAGCACCTGTAAGGCCATTACAAAGAATATGAATTTTATCAAGCGGTTATTTTTTACCAACGTCACCTGCAAATAATTATGGGATAAATTTAGTCTGTTATTTCCTAACAAAAAGATAAAGTAGATTGATTACTTTTTTATGTGGAAATTATTATCTGCCCAATCAATCCCTATCAAAGAATATATTAATGTCAATAAAAAAAGCCCGGCTCTTTTTTAATAGAGCTTCTGTCAAAAAATAAAAGCCTTGATAATTTCCTTTATCAAGACTTCATTATATGAAAAACCAACTTACGTTAATTACTTTGTTTCTATCGCGGTAAATTATTTATGGAAGTGCGCATAGCATCCAGCTCGCTCAGCCTGTTTTGGCTTTTTGTGAGGCGGCCACTTAGCTTACTTATTTTTTTATTTTGATCATCAAGATTATCCCCGGCTTTCCTGGAATCTTTTGCATCTTTTACTGATCTTCTTGCTTCCTTCTTAGCTCTCCTGGCGTCTTTCACACTTCCATTGGTAGCATGCGATGCTTTATCTGCCGTTGCCATGGCAGTGCTTTCAGCATCAGAGCTGGCATCGTCAGCTTTTTTAGTATATCCTGCAAGGTCATTTTGCGCTTTATCGAGATCCGAAGTAAGCTCCACAATATCCGCGCTCACTTTTGCATATTCTTTATTAAGGGCTGCAGTATCAGCAATTGTTTTATAAGTTTGGGAAAAAGCAGGTAACCCGGCCATAATAAATAGGATGGCAGGTAAAAGAAGCATAGTTTTTTTCATTTGATTTTTTATGATTGTTATTGAATATTGAGTATAGCTTTAGTTAGAATCAATGGGCACCTTAAGCAAGGTGATTGTAATGTTACTATCGCAATTAGCGAGCCGTGTTCTGTCTTTAGCAGGCCTGGAGTGTTAAATCACTTGTTATTCGCAAAAGTTTTCGCGGCGTGAGCGATACATTACAAACGAACCGGAGCTACAAAGTATCCCGACGCAGAGTAATCGTTAAAAGCCTGACAGATGTATCGTCACCTTATCAGTGTTATAATTCCTTTTGCAGACTCTTGTTTATTATATAGCTAATGGATTTCTTTTGCATCACGGCAAAAGAAAAAATAAATTTGTATATACCGCTATCATAAAAACAACGAATGCAAAACCGCGTGGACCCGATGGGCAATATTATAGATACCACAGCCCGTGGTATGTGGATGGGTAACCGGGGCCAGTTGCATGACGACACTACGCAAATATTGCGGCCCTTTAAATTAAAAGCATGGCTTACCTGCGTACTGCAGTTTAAAGAAAGACACAGAAAAGTAATGTCGCCCGGCTTGTACACGGAGCTGTTCTTTTTGGATGAGGCTACCGCTTTTGCCGCCGGTCATCGCCCATGCTGTGAATGCCGCCGGCACGATCATTACCGGTTTAAAATGTATTGGCTGAAAGGCAACCCGGAATATGATTTTAAAGAAGGCACCTCCATAAAGCAGATTGACGCGATCATGCATAATGAACGGATTAACGGCCGGGGTAATAAAGTGACCTGGCTTGATAATATTGATAACCTGCCCGGCGGCACCTTTATCTTCATCAACGCACAACCTTATTTGATCGCAAGCCAGCATCTCTTTCACTGGACGTCGTCAGCCTACGATGAAAAGCTGCCGCTACCCAAAAACAAAACCGTAACAGTGCTTACGCCTAAGTCTGTGGTAAATACCTTCGCCGCAGGATACCTGCCGCAGATGAGTATTGACAGCTCTATACTTACCAGTAAGTGAAAGATCAACAGCAACACTTTAACTTTTTTCCGGTGGTAGGATATGACCTGCAAATTATTGGCTTACCTGGTGCAAATCTGCTAAAGGATTGACTTATTTAAAAAACCAGGCGGATCATATTCCCGGGAGTGAAAAAAATAGAATTCAAAGGGTACGGGTTTGTAATGCCGTTAAAAACGTAAGGTAATTAATTGATTGCGGCAGTTGCTGTAGCCGGGCTGATCCCTGTAGAAACTTCGGTGATCTTGTTAGCCGGGAAGCCGCCTTTCTTAGCATGCTCCCTTATGAGATCTTCGTTTTCAGCTTTGTAAATGCAAAAGATCTTATCTCCTGTTACATAGCTTTGGATCCACTGAATGTCCGGGCCCATCTCGTTGAGCACACCCACTGATTTTTGCGAAATAGATTTTAATTGCTCCGGGGTTAAATTGCCGGCTCCCGGAATATCCCGCTCGATAAGATACGTTTTCATAACTGGTGTTTTAGTAGTGCCTGAATTGTTTGCAGCAGTGGTTTGTGCGGTGCATGCATAACCCGCAAAGAGCACGATGGTGCAAATGATAATGCGATTTGTAATTGATTT
The DNA here is from genome assembly GCA_039934215.1 of Ginsengibacter sp. Lineage (GTDB taxonomy): Bacteria > Bacteroidota > Bacteroidia > Chitinophagales > Chitinophagaceae > Ginsengibacter. Next base: position 89 of record JBDTMP010000164.1, on the reverse strand, counting down.
CATAACGTTTATTTTTGAAATGAATAATGATCTAAAGATAGTATCGGCAATAAGCGGAGTGTTATCACAAATCATTCAATAAATGGAAA
>JBDTMP010000163.1:0-4862 GCA_039934215.1 Ginsengibacter sp. | reverse complement strand
TAAAAAACATTCACACGTAAATTATAATAGCTCAATTATAATAGAACTCGCCCCACCTCCACCATTACATATTGCTGCAGCTCCAATTTTGCCATTATTTTGCTTAAGAACATTTATAAGTGTCACGATAATGCGGGCACCACTTGCCCCTAATGGATGACCAAGCGCTACTGCCCCGCCATTTACGTTTACTTTAGATGGATCGAGTCCCATTTTTTGTGTATTCGCAATGCCTACAACACTAAAGGCTTCATTCAACTCAAAATAATCGATCTTATCCATTGTTAATCCCGCTTTTGAAACTGCTTTAGGGAGTGCCAGTGAAGGTGTGGTTGTAAACCATTCCGGCGCCTGTTCAGCATCAGCATAACTTATTATTCTTGCAAGCGGTTTTATACCAAGTTCTTCCGCTTTCTCTTTACTCATTAAAACTACTGCCGCCGCCCCATCATTGATTGTGCTTGCATTGGCGGCTGTCACACTTCCATCCTTTTCAAAGGGTGATTTCAATTCCGGGATCTTATCAAATTTTACGTTGAAAGGTTCTTCATCTTTAAGTATAATTATTGGGTCGCCTTTTTTTTGAGGGATTTCAACTCCCACAATTTCATCGGTAAACTTTCCTTCGGTTATTGAGGCCTGGCTGCGCTTATAGCTTTCGATTGCAAATGCATCCTGATCTTGCCGGCTTATGTTGCATTCCCTGGCGCATAGTTCCGCGGCATTACCCATAGCATAATCCTTATAAACATCTGTGAGCCCATCTTTGGCTAACCCATCAATTAGCTGTGAGTTACCATATTTATTTCCCCATCGTAATGAAGGCGCATAAAATGGGGCGCTGCTCATATTCTCCATACCGCCGGCAACTACCACATTTACATCCCCGAGTAAAATACTCTGTGCTCCATTTATTATAGCTTTCATACCGCTGGCGCAAACCTTGTTAACCGTTGTACAGCATACATTTGCCGGCAGGCCTGCAAATATAGCTGCCTGTCTTGCCGGTGCCTGGCCAAGATTGGCTTGCAACACACAACCCATATACACTTCCTCAACATCCGCCGGATTTATCCCCGCTTTTTCTACTGCTCCCTTAATCGCAACAGATCCTAATTTTGTCGCTGATATATGCTTTAGTGTACCACCAAAACTACCAATGGGTGTTCGTACTGCAGATATAATGTATACTTCCTTTTTATCCATAATAAAAAATTAAAGTGCAAAGATATGAAAGAGAAAATCGCTTCCCCCGTCAATACAATGCTTCAGCTATAAAAAAAATAAATGAACTTACACACCAAATTGACGAAGATGATGATCAAGGTGTTTCCATTGAAGTGTATCCCATTCTTCTAATGTCATTTTACCAAAAAAAGGATGGGGATCACTGGTTATAATTTGCGGACCCTTTTTAAACCTCTCAACGTATGACAATAAAGTATTTTTTTCATTGGAAAAGTTTTTTGCAGATACTCTAAACTCTTTGACCGTGGGCATATTTTGTTTAAACGGCTTATCCGCGAGCATTTGCTTTTTTGCAATTTTTCCAAATAAAAATCCTAAAACTCCCCGTTTTATTTTTAGTTCACCAAATGCAACTAATACTGGCTGCTGTAAATGCGCCAGCATTTCTGTAGCATTCATCTTTCCCCATAAGGGTTTCGTATCAGAAGTTAATTTATTGACCCGTTCCTGGATGGAATCATTGTCGGAGGAATCAAACAGACTTGGCATAATTAATTTCAGTTAAGAGTATTGATCTAAGATTGAATGTAGATAATTACATTCAAAATCAATGATCATGTTGCTATTTTTATATTTTAAATTCTGTGCTAATTGAAGTTATTTTACATATTTAATCAATCAATTCAAAACCATGAAAGTAATTCAGACAAAAAAATTTGTTACAATTATGATTATTACCGCAGTTATTCTTTCCCTGATTGGAATTATAGCTTTAAGATATAGATTGTAACTATAAACATAAAATTTCCAAATAAAATTTTATAGACGTTTATTTAATGATAGATTTAAATACCATCCATCATGAGTCAATTGGAAAATAAACTTATTCCTGTTTATCCATATCAAAATGAAGAATAACAAGTTTATTTTTTCGACATTGTGACTTATATAAAAACCTGGGATTGGGTATGATAGCTCCGGAAACGATACAACAAATTGTTAGCAGAATTGATATTATTGAAATTCTTAGCTCATTTGTAAAGCTAAAAAAGAGAGGGCAAAATTACCTGGGCCTCTGCCCTTTTCATAATGAGAAAACGCCCTCTTTTACAGTCTCTCCTTCTAAAGAAATATACAAATGTTTTGGCTGTGGCAGAAGCGGTAATGCTATAGGTTTTTTAATGGAGCATGAGAAATATAGTTATGTTGAATCACTGAAATGGCTTGCCGCCAAATACAATGTTCAAATCGAAGAAACAGAAACAAGCCCTGAATTTAAAGAACAGCAACAGGTAAGTGACAGCCTTTATATCATAAATAAATTTGCTCAAAAATTTTTTAGTGAAATTTTATTTACAACTGATGAAGGGATAAATATTGGATTGGATTATTTAAAAGAAAGAGGATACAGGGAAGATGTCATAAAAAAATTTGAATTAGGATATAATCCGGAAGCAAGAGATACATTTTCTCAGTCGGCCATTACAGCAAAATTCAATGAAGAACTTTTACTAAAATCAGGATTGGTAGCCAGCCGCGATAATAGTTTGCAGGATAATTACAGGGGGCGCATAATATTTCCTGTGCACAATCATTCAGGAAAAATCGCCGGGTTTGGTGCAAGGCTCATTAGAAAAAACGACAAAGCGCCAAAGTATATTAATACTCCGGAAAATGAAATTTATGTAAAAAGTAAAATCTTATATGGATCCTGGTTTGCACGACAGGCGATTGATAAAGCTGATGAATGCCTCCTGGTAGAGGGTTATACTGATGTTATTGCTCTTCACCAGGCGGGTATTGAAAATGTAGTTGCCAGTGGGGGCACATCTTTAACACAAGATCAGCTAAGGCTTATAAAAAAATATACAAAAAATCTTACCATACTATACGATGGCGACAGCGCCGGTATAAAGGCTGCATTGCGAGGCCTTGATCTCGCCCTTGAAGAAGGTCTTAATGTAATGCTGGTTATATTACCCAGCGAAGAAGACCCGGATAGTTTTATTGCTAAAATTGGCGCAGGCCCTTTTATTTCCTTCATACGTGAGAATAAAAAAGACTTTATCATGTTCCAACTGGAATATGCCTTAAAAGATGCAGGAGATGATACCAACAAACGCTCGCAGGTTGTAAACAAAATAGCTGAAACAATTTCAAAAATCAATAAGGCAGAAGATTTCACCAAACAGCAGGATTACATTCGTAAAACTTCAGAACTTCTTAAAATCGATGAAACCGGTCTTCATACGCTTGTAAATAAATATATAAGAGAAAAACTCACAAAAGAGGAAAGACGTTTTTTAAGTAACGATAATAAAACTCAAAACTTCAATACTGCCTCGCCTGGTATGGACGAGAGTGATGGTGATGCACTTGAATTATTGAATAAAGATGAAATAAATGAAAGGGCAGTAGTAAGATGTTTGCTCGAATTTGGCCTGAAAGAATGGGAGCCTGAAAAAACAGTTGCGGACTATCTTCTTTATGAAATGATAGACGAAGAAATGATAAGCAATCCTTCATTACAAAAGATTATAAGCATCTATAGAACGTGGTACGAGGAAAAACTTGAGCCTGGCATTAAGAATTTTCTTTACAGCGATGACGCCGCGATGAGCAGGATAGTAATTTCAATCATTGAATTCCCTTATGATATTAGCCCAGGCTGGATGAAGAATTATGAAATGCCGGTACCCACAAGAGAAGATAATTACAAGAAAGAAATTATTTCCACGCTAAGTTATCTTGAATTAAAAAAAATTAAAAAGCTAATAAGTGTTAACGAAAAAGAGCTTAAACAGGCGACTTCTGCCGATCGGCAAATTTTTTTAATTCAAACTCATAACCATTTAAAGAATATGGAAATTAAAATTACCAATGAGATGGGCATGGTGATTTTAAAATAAAATGGGACGATGTAATATTAATTACCTCGTCCCATTTTTATTAATGAAGCTACAAAATTAATAATCTGCAGTTTCAACGATTTTTCTACCTGCGGTGGTTTTCATTTTCAAAATATTTGAAGGTGTCGAATTTGAAATGCCTTCGCAACATTCAGTCTTAGTAAAACGAAGTGCACTCCAAACATAATCCAGCCCTACCTTTTCACCAGATTCGAATCCCTGGCTGGTAAGATATTCCCATGTGCAATCTCTGTTAAGATCACTGGTGATTTTTGAAGTTGCTTTAGGAAACGCTATCCAAAGCTTGCTCTCAGGGTGTAAAGCCGGGCATACTTCTGAAAGAATTTTATGTAATTGCTTTGAATTTAGAGCAAAAACAAGTGCAAAATCAATTTTGCGGGTTTTTAAAAGTGGAGTAACATTTTTGGAGAATGAAAGCTTTGAAAATTGTTTTTCGATTGTAGAAGGAAGGCCTTGTATTAAGAGATTTTTTTCATCCACTAATTGCAATTTTTCAAACATTGTTTGAGACATAAGCGAAGCAATATTTTAAGATTAAAAAATGAGTCTATAAAAGACCGCACCCCTTGTAATCATCGGGGTTGGAAAACTAAATTATTTAAGAATGCGGCAAAGACAAGTGCAAATTTACGAAATTATTACTTAAAACCTATAAAAAACCCCTGGCTGTAAAACAAGGGGCTAAATAAAAGATATTTAAAACTTATTTAGAATTTACCGGCTTGTAATATTTAAGCGCCTCAC
>JBDTMP010000162.1:0-4671 GCA_039934215.1 Ginsengibacter sp. | reverse complement strand
ATAGGATTATCACAGGAAGACTGATGTAATATTTTGAATTCAACTGCGAAAAAATTCCAACGTCAGAAATACTAATTGGCTGAAGAAATTGCATCGATACACTACATTTGCAGCTCGGTTCAACAAAAAATACCGGAGGTAAAAGAAATGAAAGTAATGAAGTTTGGAGGCACCAGTGTTGGCAAGCCTGAAAGAATGAATGAGATCGCAAACCTTATCACAAAAGATGAGGAGCCTAAAATTGTAGTGCTTAGCGCATTAAGTGGCACCACAAATTCTCTCACTGAAATAAGTCAATCTCTTAGCAAGGGTGAGAGAGTTGCTGCAAAACAACGGATTGATGCTCTTGAATTGCACTATCAGAATTTTATAATTCAACTCGTAAAAGGAGAGGAAGGTTACAGCAAAGCAAAAAACATCGTTGCGGAGCATTTTGAATTTTTGAATATTATCCTAAAAATATCATATAGCGAGGCTTTAAATAAAGACATACTTGCACAGGGAGAATTGCTTAGCACAAAACTTTTTAGTGTGTTTCTTGAAGAAAAGAAAATCAGGCATACCTGGCTTCCGGCACTTGATTTTATGACGATTGATTCGTCAGGTGAACCCCAGGTAGGAAGTATAAAAGTGAAATTATCCCAGATTTTAAAGAAGCATAAAGACACAACACTTTTTCTCACGCAGGGATATATTTGCCGGAATGCAAAAGGAGAAGTTGATAACCTGAAACGTGGTGGCAGCGACTACACTGCTTCGTTGATTGCGGGAGCTATTAGTGCGACTTCCTGCGAAATATGGACAGACATTGATGGCATGCATAACAACGATCCAAGGATCGTAAAAAAAACGAAACCCATCAGCCGGCTTAGTTTTGATGAGGCGGCGGAGCTCGCTTATTTCGGAGCAAAAATTTTGCATCCGGCAAGTATATGGCCGGCACAATATTTTAATTTTCCTGTTCGCCTATTGAATACGATGAAACCAGAAGCGCCCGGAACTCTTATTGTGAGTGAAGCAGGAAGCGTGGGTGTAAAGGCAGTTGCCGCGAAAGATTTTATTACGGCGATTAAAATCAAAAGCAGCCGTATGCTTCTTGCCTATGGTTTTTTGAGAAAAGTATTTGAAATATTTGAAAAATATCAAACGGCCATTGATATGGTAACTACCTCAGAAGTCGCTGTATCGCTTACGATTGATAATGATGCATACTTAAGCGAGATCATAAAAGAACTTGAATTGTATGGAACTATAGAAGTGGACACAGACCAGACAATTGTTTCGATAGTAGGAAACCAGATTACCCAAACCAAGGATGTGCTTGCAAAGGTGTTCACCACTCTGTCGGGTATTCCTGTACGGATGGTAAGCTATGGTGGAAGCCAGCACAATATTTCAATTCTTGTTTCAAGAGAGCATAAAGAAAAGACCTTACAGCTTTTAAATAAAGGATTGTTTGGAATGTAAGTCCTAAATTATTTTTGGTCACCGTTGCAGATGCCATGCCTTAGGTTTTGTAAAAGCACGTATGCCTGCATGTGAGAGCGTAACGCCAAACCCTGAATGTTTCCTTCCGCTCCATGGAAGCGCTGCGCTCACCCTGTCACAGCAATTCCAATAGCCACTTCCCGTATCTAAATTTTGCAATATTTTTTCTGCTCTTGATTGATCTGAGCTATAGACAGATGCAGTTAATCCATATTCTGTATCATTCATTAATTTAAGCGCCTCTTCATCATTTTTTACTTTCATAATACCAATGATTGGCCCGAACGATTCATCTTTCATTACAAGCATTTCATGTGTAACATTTGTTAGAACGGTGGGCGCAAAAAAGTATCCTTTCCTGTTTATTCTTTTTCCCCCTGCCGCTATCGTTGCTCCTTTTTGTATTGCATCATTTACTTGTTGTTCCAATATATTGAACTGCTCTTTTCTTGCAAGTGGTCCAAAATAAATTCCCTCTTCCGTTGGCAATCCTATCTTCCATGACTGCACTTCTTTTACAAATTCATCTACATATCCGTCATAGATTTTTTCATGCACATAAATTCTTTCCACCGAGCAACAACTTTGGCCGTTATTATAAAAGGCCCCGTCTGCTGTGGCGGCTGCAATCGCTTTTACATCTTTTATATCGTCTGCGACATATAAAGGATCCTTTCCGCCAAGTTCGCATTGGCACGTAACCATTTTAGATGCAGTTTTTTCATAAATGTATTTTCCCGTTTTATAAGAACCTGTAAAAAAGTATCCATCGAAAGGAATGTCCAGTAATAATTCGCCAACTTCTTTTGAACCTACTGCGATATGAAAAATATTTTCGGGTATGCCTGCCTGTTTTAATAGCTTCTCTATTTCCATTCCGGTAAGCGTTGCATATTCTGAAGGTTTATACATGACGGCATTACCGGCCAACAATGCGGGAACAAATACATTTGCTCCCACGAGAAAAGGATAATTCCATGCAGAGATATTGCAAATAATTCCCAAAGGCTCATAAGAAATTCTTTCCTCAAGGTCTTCTTCTAAGGTCATCGTTTCATCGGCCAAATATTTTTCGGCATTTTCAGTAAGCCATTTGATGCGATTGATGGCGCCGTTTATTTCATTGCGTGATTGCTGTAAGGGCTTGCCAACTTCACCGGTAAGTGTGTACGCAAGAGGCTCTATATTTTCTTTAAGAAGCGCTGTGAACTGCATCAAAATAGGTACTCTTTCTGTAAGCGGAATTTTTTGCCATGAGCGTTGAGCGATTTGCTGCGCCTTAAACTTTTTTAATATACTGCTCAGCGTGTCTTCTTCTACTTCCCTGATTATTTCTTCTGTTGCAGGGTTAATGATTTTCATAAATTAATTTTAAATAGTATTACGAACAGCATCTAAAAAACCTATCTTCAAATTTTTTGAAAACACGCTTTGCTGATCAGTCATTCTCTCGGGGTGCCATTGCACCAGCATTAAAAATGCTCTTCCTTCTGAATCTCTTTTTTCCATTCCTTCAATTATACCATCCGGCGACATTGCATTTACTACTAACCCAAAACCCGGCATATCAACACCCTGGTGATGGGCACTGTTTACCTGTCCTTTTTCCTCACCAAGTAGTCCATATAAAAATGAGTTAGGGTCTATTTCGACCAGGTGGTGCCGGTCTTTATCCTGTGCAATTATTGCATGGTTAAATTTTCCAAAAGCAGGAATATCAGGAATCAAGGTACCTCCATAGAACACATTTACAAATTGTAATCCCCGGCAAATTCCCAATAAAGGCTTTTGATTTTCTTCAATATGCTGCATAATCCTCCATTCAAATTCATCCCTCTTTTCATCAATATCATTTGGGTCACAATATGTAAGAAAATCAGGCTGGTTGTATAGTCGCGGATTAATATCTGATCCGCCGGTTAACATGATTCCCTGGCATTTTTCAATTTCATTTAAATTATTTTCCTGGTAGCTCAGTTTAATAATTTCTATACCGGGTTCTTCCTTAATCCAATTTTCATAGTTGAAATATTTGGAACCTTCGCCGATGCCAATTACTATTTTTTTCATTTTTGGAACACTTTATTAGCTGCAAATAAAATTATTAATTCACTTAAAGGCCGCTTAAATATAATCGCTTAAAATCTTCTCTCGAAACAGGTTTCGGGTTATTTGGATGGGCAAAATCCGCGATGGCAAGATCCGCTAATGTTTCTATATGATCTTCTTTCACGCCGATCTCAGATAGTTTGTGGGGTATATTTATTTTTGAATTAAGATCAAATAGATATTTCACTACGGCGTCTCCTGTTTCTTCTTTTAATTCAAGCGCTCTTGCTATCCGTTTAAACTTATGTTCAAATCCATCAATATTAAATTGCATGCCATAAGGAATATTTACGGCGTTAGCCAAACCATGATGTGTATCCAGCAAAGATGACAATGGATGAGCCAACGAATGCACAACGCCCAAGCCCTTTTGAAAAGCAACCGCTCCCATTAATGAAGCGATCAGCATTTTGCTTCTTGATTCAAGATCCGGTTTATTTACTGCTTTCTCCAGGGAATCTTTAATCAATGAAATGCCTTCCAATGCAATTCCATCACACATGGGATGGTACATCTTTGCAAGGAATGCTTCCATGTTATGTGTCAATGCATCCATACCGGTTGCAGCGGTAATAAATGCGGGTAGCTCCATCGTTAATAAGGGATCTGCAAAAACAATTTTAGCTAACAGCTTCGGCGAAAAAAGAATTTTTTTCTGGTGCGTTATTTCATCAGATATAATAGCGCTTCTACCCACTTCGCTACCTGTGCCGGCGGTTGTAGGTATTGTAATAAAATGAGGAACATCGTTTGTTACATAAATATCACCGCCAATAAGATCATCATATTTAAAAAGATCTTCACGATGATTTACTCTTAATACAATTGCTCTTGCAACATCTAAAGCTGCGCCACCTCCAATTCCTATTATACTATCGCGATCCGTGGCATCAAATATATCTGTTCCTTTGTACACATCAGGCTTAACAGGATTTTTATGAATGTCATAAAATACTTCTGTGGAAATATTTTTCTTTTTCAGATCATCAATAATTGTTTTAAAAAAATCAAGTTGTGCGACATTCGGATCTGTAACAACCAGGGGCTTCGATAAATTATTTTTTAATAAATAAT
>JBDTMP010000161.1:0-2363 GCA_039934215.1 Ginsengibacter sp. | reverse complement strand
CAAAGCGACGACCGATGCAAGTATTGCCGATAAAATAAATACCCACCAATGAATATTGATGCGATATGCAAAATCCTGCAACCAATGCGTCATCGCATACCAGGCAACCGGGAATGCGATGATAGCAGCAATTAATACGAGCTTTAAAAAATCTTTCGACAACAGTGTCACGATGCTGGTTACATTCGCGCCCAATACTTTTCTTACACCAATTTCTTTTACCCGTTGTGTAATAGAAAATGCTGATAAACCAAATAATCCAAGACATGCAATGAAAATAGCAATGCACGCAAACACGGTAAAGATGGTGCCCTGCCGCTGTTCTGACTCGTACAACTTATCAAATTTTTCGTCAAGAAAGGTATACCGATATGGAAATTCAGGAAGATATTTTTTCCATATTTTTTCAAGAGATGCCAATGCTCCCGGAATATTATTACCGGCAACTTTTATAGACAGACTATTGAAACGGGAATCGTTAGGAGATGTTGGTGGATTCTCCAGAACGATCGGAACAATTTCCTGTCGCAATGATTCAAAGTGAAAATCTCCAATAACACCTACTACATGACCCTTAGTGCCGCCGTATGCAAAATCTTTTCCAACAGCATCCTGCGGCGATTTCCAGCCTATTGCTTTAACTGCCGATTCGTTCAAAATAAAATTGCTTGTATCCATGCTATAAGCCCGGGAAAAATTTCTACCTGCCACAACATGTACACCATAGGTTGGAATGAAATCATAATCGGCGGCCAGATACTTTATGTCTGTCTTTACCGGCCGCATAGAATCACCGGATAAAGTAGAAGCTTCATTGGCATCTAACAATCTTCCTGTAGGAATACGCGACGAGCGTGCTACGTCCTTTATGCTTGCATTTTGCCTCAGTTCATTTCTGAAAGTCTCATATTGCCTGTTGATTGAATTGTAATACGGAAGCGTAATAAGGTGTTCCTTGTCATACCCCAGGGAAGTTTCCTGCATGTAACGCAATTGCTGAAAAACGATGATGGTTGTAATGATCAGGACAATTGATATAGCAAACTGCACAACCACCAAAACTTTTCGAAAAGAAATATTGCTGCCGCCAACTTTAAATAATCCTTTTAAAGTTTTTACCGGCTGGAACGAAGACATGAATAAAGCGGGATATAACCCCGATAAAATACCTACAACAAAAGGCGTTAAAAAAACAGGAACCAATACTTGCCATTTCATCAAAATAAAAAGAGAAAGTTGCTGCCCTGAAATATTGTTAAGCCATGGCAATGTAAAATACAGGCAAATAATTGCTATCAAAATCGCGGCCCAGGCTATCAATACTGACTCGCTTAGAAACTGGAATATCAATTCCTTTCTTCTTGCCCCAATCACTTTTCTTATACCAATTTCCTTCGCCCGCAATGCGGAACGGGCGCTGGAAAGGTTCATATAATTAATGCATGCGATCAACAGGATAAAAAGGGCAATAGCACCGAAAATGTATACACGGCTAATATCTCCGTTTGGTTCGGCTTCATAATCAGTGTGAGAGTATAAATGAATATCGGTAAGCTTTTGTAAACCGAGGGTGGTAAATTTAGAAGCCCGTTGGCCAACATAACTCTGCCCCGCCATTCTTTTATCAAGAAATGCAGGAAACCTTGCGATCATCTTACGGGCATCATAATGTGGTGGAAGTAACAGATAAGTAAAAAATGAATTATTACCCCAGTTGGTCCGCAAATTTTCTGCGCCGTAAACAGCAGAATCTTTTAATGTATTGAACGAAATAAGTATTCCCGGATGCATGTGCGAATTAGCAGGAAATGGTTTATAAGTACCCGTAACCTTCACATCAAATTGGTTATCGGCTCTTAAAACTTTATTAATGGGATCTTCGTTGCCAAAATACTTTTTTGCCACATCTTCTGTGAGCATTACAGAAAAAGGATCTTTCAATGCAGTCGCCGGATTTCCTTTGATAACATCAAGCGTAAAAACATCAAAAAGGTTTTCATCTGCAAAATAAACATCCGGCTCGCTGATAAGTTTTTCCTTGTATTTAATTGTAGTCGTCGCGCTGTTTAGCAGCCTTGTCATCTTTTTTATTTCCGGAAAATCAGTTGGCAGGTAATATCCAAACGGCGGCGACACCGTACTAAGATTGAGTGATACCACACCATCTGCGTTATTAAAACTACGGGTAACACGATAAATATTTTCCGCGTTTTTATTATACCTGTCATAGCTTAATTCATTAAGTACATAAGTAGTGATAAGCAGGCAGCAGGTAAGCCCAACTGTTAGCCCGAATAAATTAATGAACGAGATGAATTTATATTTCGCCAGGTTACGCCACGCGATTTTGAAATAATTTTTAA
>JBDTMP010000160.1:0-3164 GCA_039934215.1 Ginsengibacter sp. | reverse complement strand
CATGCCGGCATTATTATGATAAAAAATAATCAACCTTTTGTCTGCAATATTTCTCCCAATGATCCGGAAAATGATACCATACAAATTGTTCCTCTTGATTCATTTATTAACCCGGCAAAAAATTTAAAATGCGCATTATACAGGTATGATCTTTCACAGGAGGAAAACGATTCTCTAAATGAAATTTTAATAAAATATAAAGCTGGTGATATGCGGTTTGATCGCTTGTACGATCTTGATACGGATAATAAAATGTATTGCGCCGAATTAATTGATAAGGCCTTACAAAAAGCCACACGAAATAGAATAAATATTAAGCGAACGAATATTCCTCCAGCAATGCAACCTACCGTTTTCGCATTTTTCAAAAGAGAAAACGTTACAAAAAAAATGGTCTTGCAAAGAAAAATAATAACTATTGATAATCTTTACCTGAGAAATGATTGTAAAAAAATTATGAGCTTTCCACTACAATATTTACCCGGATCATGAGCCAAGCTAAAGTTATTGTATATACTGATGGCGCTTCACGCGGAAATCCAGGCAGGGGCGGTTATGGCGCGATCCTTATGTACGGTAACCATAAAAAAGAATTATCGCAGGGCTACCGGCTTACTACCAACAACCGTATGGAGCTGATGGCGGTTATCGCAGCACTTGAAGCCTTAAAAAAAAATAATCTTAACCTCGTTATTCATTCAGACAGTAACTATGTTGTAAAAGCTGTTATGGAAGGCTGGCTGAATAAATGGATCAAAACAAATTTTAAAGGAAACATAAAAAACCGCGACCTGTGGGAAAGATATGATGAGCTTTCAAAAAACCACCAGGTTCATTTTAAATGGGTGAAAGGTCATGCAGAAAATATTTACAACAATCGTTGCGATATACTTGCTACCGAAGCTGCAGATGGCAATCATCTTTTGATAGATGAGGGATATGAGGAATTATGATTTCCCCGGAGAGTTCATAGTCGTAGTTCTTAAAATTTCCAGTTCGAAATTCACCGTGCAACAAGGGCAACTATGAATTACAAACTATGAACTATGAACAGGAACCTCAATCTTAGACGGCATTAAAGAGTTCTTTGTTATCAGATAATAACTCCCAAATAGAATCGCAGAGAAAATAAAAGTGGCCGCAACACTCCACGGATAAAAAGGCAATCCATCACCAAAACAAAGGAGAAGGCCGTTAAATGTTTTAGGCCTGCTTAGACCTGCAAGCGGTGAACTGCTTAACCAAACCAGGAAATTAGAAATTATAAAATAAGTGGTTGGTGCAGCAATTGAAGCAATTGCTATACGGCCGACATTAAAGTTCTTTATAAAAAATCCAAAAAGCGTGAGTGAAGTAAAGAGTATGTAATTGGTAATTTGTCCTTCATAAAAACCAGGCATATTCCCTACGCCATTTCTGAATAAAATTTCATACAAGGCATCAGAAACAAACATTGATAAAAGCGGAAGAAGAAAAGCAAACTTTTTATTTTTTATAATCGCTCCTGCGAATATTGCCATAGCTATTTGCGGAGCAAATCCATAAGGCCTTCCGGGCATAATTCTATAAAGTGAGGCGATAACAATTAATAAAATAAATCCCACAACTATTTGCTTTGTAACTTTCATATCTATTGTTTTGCGCAAAAATAAGTATAAAATTTTTTTAAGCAGATCGCTTTTTTTGATTTGAGGTACATATTGCAGAAAGCAGCATTTCTAATTTTTAAATATATTTAAAATTGAAAACTTTTGGAAAGCCTTAAAGACTTTCCAAAAGACATTGCTGAAATTTATATTATGGCACACCACAATTCAACAGGAGCGCTCGGAGAAAAAATGGCTATCGCATGGCTTGTTGCAAAAGGCTTTGAAATCCTTCATCAAAACTGGCGGCACAGTCATTGGGAAGTTGATATAATTGCATCGTTAAATAACGTACTGCATTTTATTGAAATCAAAACAAGAAGAACAGCAACATTCGGCTACCCGGAAGAAGACGTTACCAAAAAAAAACTAATCAATCTCATAAATGCTTCTGAAGAATTTTTGTTTCAATACCCCATGTGGAAAAATATTCAGTTTGACATTCTTTCAATTACATTGTCAAAAAATCGACCAGTGGAATATTTTTTTATAGAAGATGTCCATGTTCAGCAATAAAAAAACAACCGTTCAATCTCTATTGTGAATAATGAGCAGGTCTGCCAACACCATTGCGGTAACTGCTTCCAGCACTACGGGTACTCTCAAAGCGATGCACAGATCGTGTCGCCCTTTCACAGAAAATGATTCAATATTTCCGCTTTCTACATTGAATGTTTGTTGTTCTTTCGGCGTGGAAGAAGTTGGCTTCACCGCAATCCTGAATACAAGATCGTTTCCATTTGTAATTCCTCCTACAATACCACCGGAATGATTCGTCGCGGTTTTTCCTTTCTCATCAAGCAATGCATCATTGTGTTCGCTTCCAAACATTTTTGCCGCGGCAAAACCTGCCCCAAATTCGATTCCTTTTATCGCAGGAATTGAAAAAACCGCATGGGCTAATAATGATTCTGCTGAATCAAAAAAAGGTTCGCCAAGCCCGATAGGAAGGTTAATAACTTTGCACTCGATGATACCGCCAATAGAATCTTTCTGATCAATTGCTTTTTGCAAACCTTTCTCTGTATCCTGTTCGCCGCCTATCTCCAGGATGTTTGCATTAATAACAATTACCTTTTCAGAATAAATGGATTGAATCACCTTCTTTGCAATGACGCCTGCCGCAACAATCGCAACCGTAAGCCTGCCGCTAAAATGTCCGCCACCTCTGTAATCCTCAAAGCCTTTAAATTTTTTATTCGCTACAAAATCAGCATGCCCCGGGCGTGGTACGGCTTTTTGTTTTTCATAATCACCACTTCTCGTGTTACTATTCCTGAATAAAATCGTGAGAGGAGCGCCGGTAGTTTTATCATTGAAGACACCCGAAATAATTTCAGGAATATCATCTTCCTTGCGGGGTGTTGTCCCTTTTGCACCGGGCTTTCTTCTTTCAATATCTTCGGTGAAATCGCCTGGAGAAATGGATATTCCCGGTGGGCATCCATCTATATTTAACCCTACAAAAGGGCCATGTGATTCACCAAAAATCGTTACCCTGAATATTCTTCCAAATGA
>JBDTMP010000159.1:0-5146 GCA_039934215.1 Ginsengibacter sp. | reverse complement strand
ATACTATGAGACAGGGCTACAATTTCCAATTCTATTTTCTTCATACCAATCTCTCTTTTTTGTGATTTTTTGATATTAGCAAATATATAAAAATTAAAGCCTTTCAATTTAGTAAGCACCACAAAATCTATGTGCTTAACGTATTTAAAAAATTCCGTAGCAAAGGATCAAAATTCTGTTAACCTTTTAATTTCTTTACTGCCTCTGTAATTTTAGGAACCACTTCAAACGCATCACCGACGATTCCGTAATCTGCAGCTTTAAAGAATGGGGCCTCGGGGTCTTTATTAATTACAACAATCGTTTTACTGCGATTCACTCCCGCAAGATGCTGAATTGCTCCTGATATGCCAATGGCAATATATAAATTTGGTGCGACCGTTAGTCCGGTTTGTCCCACATGCTCATGATGCGGCCTCCAGTCACTGTCACTTACGGGCCTGCTGCAAGCCGTTGCCGCGCCAAGTGCTTTGGCAAGGTCTGTTACTATTTGCCAGTTTTCAGGACCCTTAAGGCCACGCCCGCCGCTTACTATAATTTCAGCTTCTGATAACGGAATTTCTCCTTCAACTTTATTTACTTCTTTCACTTTTACCCGTGCCAAAGGAATTTCAATATTCAATTCTTCAACATCAGCCCTTTCTTCCACTTCATTTATTTTATACGCATTCGCGTTTAAAGAAATAATTTTTACCTCAGTTTTTATGGAAACATTTGCAAAAGCTTTTCCGCTGAAAACATTTTTCTTAACAACAAAAGCGTTGGCTATTTCCGGCAACGCTACTGCGCCTGAAACCAATCCCGCTTTCAACCGAACGGACAAACGCGGAGCAATTGCCTTACCATTAAAATTATTTGAAAAGATGATAAGTGACGCTCCTGTGATTTTTACAGCTTCAGCTATTACATGTGTAAAAACTTCATCGTCAAAATTATTTAAGGACTCTTTTTTTATTGAATAAACTTTCTTCAAGCCATATTTTCCTAACTCAGCCAAATCATCATTTACGGTTCCCAAAACAATTCCCTCTGCTGTTGTTCCCAGCAATTCAGCACTCTTCGCTCCATAGCATGCAGCCTCAAAAGAATTTTTTTTGATATGGCCTTCACTTTGGTCAAGAAAAACTAATACACTCATATTTTAAATTAAAATTAAGAATTAACCTTAAGCACTTTCAAATTTCCAAGTCCTTTTTAGGACCAGCAATGATTTAAAAAACTTTTGCTTCCTCATGCAACAATCTTACAAGTTCTTCGGGCTGATCTGCCGGTATTAATTTTACACCTTTTTTTGCGGGCGGTAATTCAAATGAATCAATTGAAGTTAATTCATCAGCGTTTACAGGCTCAGTTACTTTCAAAGGTTTTGTTCTTGCGCTCATAATTCCACGCATGTTTGGAATTCTTTGTTCTGCCATTCCCTTCTGGCAGCTTACTACTGCAGGAAGATTTACTTCATCAGTTTCTTCACCACCTTCAATCTCACGGATAACCGTAGCCGAAGTTCCGTTCATTGTAAATTTGGTTGCAAGAGAAATGTAGGGCATACCTAATAATTCCGCTACCATGCCGCCTATTGAAGAACCATTGTAATCAATGGTTTCTTTGCCTGTAAAAATAAGGTCGTAATTATTTTGTTTTGCAATTTCTGCAATTTGCGAAGCAATAAAGAAACCATCGCGGCTACCAGTGTTCACCCTGTATGCTTCATCGCCACCAAGTGCCAGGGCCTTTCTTATTATCGGGTCGGCATCAGCCACACCTACATTTATTAAGTGAAGTACTACAGAAGGATCCGCTTCTTTCAATTCAATGGCTCTTACCAATGCATACCATTCATCATAAGGGTTTAGAATGAACTGAACACCTGCTTCAGCAAATTTCGTATTGTTATCTGTGAAGGCTATTTTTGCTGTCGTATCCGGTGTTTTGCTTATACAAACAAGAATCTTCATTTAATTCATTTTTTAAAGAGCGGCGAAGATACTAAGTAAAAAAAAAGTAAAAAATTATTTGATGGATAGAATCGGGAAACTTAAAGAATACATGAAAACTGCCCAAAAGGATAGTTTTTTGCAGCATGCACTGGCGCTTGAATATATAAAAGCAGGTAATGATGAAGATGCCAGGAAATTGTTTAATGAGATATTAAAAAGGGAGCCAACTTATATCGGTTCTTATTATCATTTGGGCAAGCTGCTGGAAAGAATCGGTGATATTCCCAAAGCAATAAGAGTTTACGAAAGAGGAATGGAAGAAGCGAAAAAAGCAAACGACCATCATAGTTATAGCGAACTACAGGCTGCATTTGAAGATATTGAAACTGAATAATTTTTCAAACTCCGCATGATCCTTCTCAACAAGTTTAAAAATTACATTAAAAAACAAAATCTTTTTGACCCTAAAGATATTTTGATTATCGCGGTAAGCGGTGGAGTTGACTCCGTTGTTTTATGTGAATTGTGTAAACAGGCAGCCTTTAAATTTATAATAGCACATTGTAATTTTCAACTAAGAGGAGAGGAGAGTAATCGCGATGAAATTTTTGTAAAATCACTTGGTGAAAAGTACATGGTAAAAGTTTTTATAAAAAAATTTTTAACTGAAAAATTTGCTGAAGAAAATAGGATTTCAATCCAGGTCGCAGCACGTGAATTGCGATATGCCTGGTTTGATGAGTTGATGCAGGAAGTACGAAGCACCGTGTATCAGGTACCAGGCGAGGGCATTAAGCAAGCTGCAACCAGTCATGAGCAATCAACAATTAACAATCAGAAGACAGAGGAAAAACTCCCTGCAGCCGATAGCCGGCTACAAAAATCCAACATTCAACATCGTACATCCGGCATCGTACAGCGCACATTTTTATTAACTGCTCACCATGCCAATGATAACATTGAAACGATGCTCATGAATTTTTTCAAAGGGACCGGTATTGCGGGATTAAAAGGAATTGAGCCAAAAAAGGAAAAACTGATCCGGCCATTATTATTTGCTAAAAAACAAGAATTACAAAATTTTGCTGTAGAAAATAATTTGGCATATATGGAAGATTCATCCAATTTATCTGATAAATACACACGCAATTTTTTCAGAAATCAATTGATCCCGTCTTTACAAAAAGTATTTCCCGTAGTAGAGGAGAACTTAATAAATAACATAGATAGGTTCAAAGATATTGAAACACTCTACCTGGAGGCAATTAGCGTTCATAAGAAAAAATTGATGGAGAAAAAAGAAAATGAAATTCATATTCCGCTTTTAAAATTATTGAAGGCGAAACCTTTGACGACAATTGTATTTGAAATAATAAAAGAATTTGGTTTTACCACGCATCAGACGGAAGAAGTAATAAAACTTCTTAATAGTGATACAGGAAAATTTATTTCATCAGCAACGCATAAAATAATTAAGAATCGCAATTGGATAATTATTGCACCGAATAATAGCATGGAATCTTCCAATATTTTAATAAGTGAAAATGATCAAGAAATTAAATTTGAAAAAGGTAAATTAAAAATTGAAAAAGGGCTTTCTGAAAAAATTAAGTTCTCGGCTGATAACTCAACAGCATTGCTGGATGCAAATACAATAACATTTCCCTTGCTATTAAGAAAATGGAAGCAAGGAGATTATTTTTATCCTTTGGGCCTAAAGAAAGCGTCTGGTGCAATTGCAAAAAAGAAGCTAAGTAAATTTTTTGTTGATCAGAAATTGTCGTTATCCGACAAAGAAAAAATATGGGTGATAGAAAGCAATAAAAAAATTACCTGGATTGTTGGAAAAAGAATCGACGACCGGTTTAAGGTTTCGGATCGTACGGTGAACCTCGTTAAGATTCACTTTAGTGAGTCGTAAATATTTTGGACGGGTCCATGTTTTTTATTGAATCTATAAAGTGCTGTAGCACCGGGTAGCCTGAAAATAATTGGCTCGCAACAATAAGAAAGATAATTCCAAACAGGGCTCCCCATATATGCGCGGAATGATTGATACGACCACCTCCTTTTTTATCCAATAAATAAGATACCACCAAATAAATAATACCCAATAAAAAGCCCGGAATATACACAGGTATAAATATCAAACCCATTGGGGCCATAGGGTTAAACATGATGTATGCAAAGACCACAGAGGACACAGCACCTGAAGCGCCTAAGCTCCTGTAGTCTGGATTATTCCTGTTTTTTTGAAAACTTGGTATCAGGCACGCTACTAATGCTAGTACATACATAGTGATGTATAATAATTTTCCATAGTTTCCAAAAATTGCAGAAAATATTTCTTCAGTCATGTTACCAAACATATACAGCACATACATATTAAAAAACAGGTGAGCAATGTCAGCATGAATAAATCCACAGGTGATAAAACGATAATACTGTTTTTTTTGTGTGACAGCAGGCGGATAAAACATAAGGTCATCCATCAACTTTTCACTGCGGAACGCAGCAATAGATATAATGACGGTGATAATAATAATAATTATTGTGATGGTAATAGTGGTGGGCATTTTTAAAAATTAATTGCGTCAAACATACTGATAAAACTAAGAATGATGATATTTTTCATTTCTGATAATAGTGCAGGCGCGATACACCTGTTCTGCCAGGATAAGCCTCACAAGCTGATGAGGAAAAACCAGTTTTGACAAACTCCACCGATGAGAACATTTGCTTAGAATAATTTCATGAAGGCCGTACGCTCCTCCAATGAGGAAGATTAAATTTTTTGTGCTTTCGTTAGCTTTTTGTTGAATAAATGATGCGAGCTCTACAGAGGTCCATTGTTTGCCATTTTCGTCCAAAGCCACGAGCACATCGTCTTTTTGAATCGCATTAAGGATTGGTGCCGCTTCATTTTTTTTGATTTCTTCTTCTGTAAGGGAGGCTGCATTTTTTGCTGAAGAAAATACTTTCCATTCAACAGGGTAATAATGTGATATTCTTTTTGTAAAAACCTCAATGCCTGCTTTCACGAAAGATTCATGCATTTTTCCAACGGACCAAAATAGAATTTTCATAAAGTTCAATTAAAATGCAAGATGCTAAAAGAATTGGGGTGAATAAATTATTTATTATTTTTGCCGCCCAATGGCTGCGTAGCTCAATTGAATAGAGCATCTGACTACGGATCAGAAGGTTTT
>JBDTMP010000158.1:0-2393 GCA_039934215.1 Ginsengibacter sp. | reverse complement strand
TTAAAAAACGAGCTTGAGCCGCATTTTATTTTTAATTCTCTCAATACACTTTCCTATCTCATTTTAAATGACCCTGAAACCGCTCACGAGTTCAACAGCAAGCTGGCATCGGTTTATAAATATTTTCTCATCAATAAAGACAGGGAGCTGATCACACTGCAGGGCGAGCTTGAGTTTATTGAAAACTATTTCTTTGTTCTGCAGGTGCGCCACGATAATAAGCTTAGTCTTGTCACCGAGCTCAACAATCATCATGAGGGAACGATAATGATATTGCCTTATGCATTGCAGGTATTGGTGGAAAACGCTATCAAGCACAATGAATTTACTGATGCGGATCCTCTAAACATCCGTGTGGTGCTCAACGGGGAATATATCCAGATCAAAAACAATAAAAAACCCAAGCCCTACATTGTTAACTCTACCGGCATAGGGCTGCGAAATCTCAGTTCCCGGTATAAATTAGTATGCAATAAAAATATTCTTATCGAAACTACAGAAAACGAATTCACGGTAAAATTACCCTTAATCAAATCAAACCTCAACGATGCTTAATGCTATAATTATCGAAGACGAAAAACCGGCAATGGAAGTACTGGTAAAAATGCTTGAAGACGTATCCACAGGCGTAAATATAAAAGCCAGGCTCACCTCCGTAAAAGAAAGTATTGAATTTCTTACGTCCCATCCCGCCGCTGATATTATTTTTTGCGATGTGCAGTTATCGGATGGGCTATCGTTTGAGATTTTCAAACAGACAGGCGTACAGACGCCGGTAATATTTATAACAGGCTACGACAAATTTATGATGATGGCATTTGAAAATAATGGCATTGATTATTTATTAAAACCGGTATGTAAATCCGATCTCGATAAAGCGTTACTAAAGTATCGAAAACTCCAAACACATTTTGCTCACCCTGAGATAAACGCCCCTGTAGAAAACCTGGTTAAGTTTATCAGTAACAGGAAAAAGACAAGGCTGCTTGTAAAAAAGGGTATGGAAAATATCGCACTCAGGCTTGAAGACATTACTTTATTTTATACAGAAAATAAAGTGGTGTACGTGCTTGACCGCTTTTCTAAAAAATATATTTCTGATAAAACGCTTACTGAGCTGGAAGAAGAGTTAGATGAAAATACTTTTTTTCGCGCCAACCGCCAGTACATAATTAATATCAATTATATACGGGGGTTTAAGCCATTTGAAAAGGTAAAGCTCTCTGTGGATCTCAATATTCCTGAGATCAATCATTCTATAACTATCAGCCAGGAAACAGCGCCTGCTTTTAGAAAATGGATGTTCGAAGCTTGATAATTATGCTAATAAAGAATGAAGATTTTTTTTGGAATTCTATCTTATTTTCAAATTTTCTTTTTTAAAATGAGTATTCCTGTTATATGCTGAGTAAAAATTTACAGTCAAGGCTGCATATCATTCACGATAATACCACGGACAATTTTATTGCGCCTCCCGATAAAAACATAATTTATTATAACGCATTTAAAAAGGCAAATATTGATAATGTTTTTAAAAGTTTTTCTTTAAAATTTGTATTGAAGGGTGCAGCTTATTATAAAATTGATTCCGGGGTTTATAAAGTAAAATCAAATTCCGTTTTAGTTGCTCCTGCCCAGCCTGGAATGGTTTATTTCAATGAAGAAGAAGAGGTAATTGTATTATGCGTTTCCATAAACGAAGCAATTATTGCCGAAGCATTTAACCTGGCAAAAGGATCGTTTTCATTTGATAATTTCCTGGATGGATATTTTAAATTTCCATGTTTTATGGAAGGATTGTATATGAATGATGAAGTAAATTATTTACCAACATTGCATTTCTTAACCAACAGAATTTATAATAATCCCGGGTTGCCTTTTATTACTGATGAATGGTTTTTTGATATTTCAGAAAAAATTGTATCCGGTGAGCTAAAAAATATCAGGTCATTATCCGTGATGTCTCCTGCAAAATTATCGACAAGGAGAGAAATACTGAGACGCCTGAATATTGCCAGGCAATATATGGATGATAATTACCTGGACATACCGGCTATAAGTACTATCGCGAAAGTTTCCATGCTTTCGCAGTTTCATTTTTTTAGAAGCTTTAAAGAAGTATTTGGAATTACTCCCTTCCAGTATATGCAGGATAAAAGACTTGAATATGCAAAAAAATTGCTTCTTCAGGGAGGTCTTAAAATTTGCGAAATAGCAGGCGAATGTAATTTCCCCGACACATTTACTTTTAGCAAAGCTTTCAAAAACAAATACGGCTTATCGCCATCTTTTTATTTTCAATAGCCGTCTTACAATATTCTCCAATCATTGTTGAGTTGTTTTGCAAGGGATAACTATCTCATGCATCGTTATTTCCTTTCGATATCAATTTA
>JBDTMP010000157.1:0-4797 GCA_039934215.1 Ginsengibacter sp. | reverse complement strand
ACATTTGCTGAAGCAAGATTACTATATACGGTGAAATATTTTCCATGCTTCAGGAACACCGCCTGTCTATCTTCAATATAACTTACGAGTGTTACTTCGCCATCGAACACCGCTTTTACAGACTCGCCAATTTTAGCCCCGATTGTAACTCCGGGGTTATCATAGTCAATGCCACCCGGCAATTTATTTGGCCCAAAATGAGCGCTTACAAATCCTGCCACAGGCCATGGAAGCGAACCCCGGTTTCTTTCAAAGCTTGCATCAAGCAACTTATCAGCCTCTGTGGATACTAAAACACTCCCCGATGATTTTTTTTCAGCGGCAGGCTTTGTTGTTTTACTAGGAATATTAGCCGCTGAAGCATTATTATTGGCAGTTGCATTTTTTTTCAATGCCGCCATTCTTTCTTTCTCTTTCTTAGCGGCATCTGCCCGTGCGATTTCTATTTCTCTTCGTATCATTGCTGATATCATATTCCTCAACTTCGCATCTTGTTTTCTTTTTGCATTTACCTGTGCAGTTAATTCCTTTTGCTGGCCCTTTATTTTATTTACGATTAATTGTTTTTCCTGCTGCTGTTTTTCCAGAGAAGTCATTTCCTTATCACGCTCCTGCAACACAACATTTTTTCTTTGCTTTGTTCCTGATAATATTTTAATGCGATCTTCAAGCATTTGTTGCGTACGAAGAATATTTTCTGCCTGCATCTCACGATAGTTGCGGTACGATTTAAGATAAGCAACTCTCTTTATAGCATCATTGAAGCTTGAGGCAGAAAAAATAAAATTGAGAAAATCATAGTTGCTGCGGTTCTTATAAGCATACACCATACTCCTGGCATATTCCTCTTTTAGAGTATCTAAAACCCTTGACATTTTTATTACATCCCTCTGTGACTGGTATATATTGTTGTTAAGAGTTTTTATTTCTCCGCTTATATTATCAATAACATTTCCCTGAAGATCAATTTTTTTATTTATGAGTGTCAGGCCTCCTATATTTACTTTAGCCATTTTTCTCACTTCGGCCAGTGCCTTCTCAGTTTCCGCTATTTCTGTTTTAAGCTTTTGTCGTTCCTTTTGAAGATCGTCCTTATCCGCGGTAGGCTGGGCTGAAGCATTTAAAAAAAAGAATAGAAAGGCCAATATGGTTACAATTTTCCTTTGCATGCACAATTAAATTTATTATGAAGAAAACGGGTAAAAAGTATGCATATTGCTATGCATTAAAGTAACAATTATTTTGTTTTATAATTTGGTGGGATCACGAAGCGGAATGATAATTCCTTGTTAAACTCATATTGTTTAAAAGACAGGCTAATATCAACTTTGGTTTTTTCAGCTACAGTTATTTCCCGGTTTGTAGCAAAGTACACGTTATTATTTTTTTCATAATCACTGTAAGTAATGTCGGCGGTTCGGTTTTGATTTACATCAAGATCATCGAGCTTGCTCCTTTCTATAAGTTTATTATCCGCCGAGACTGTAACGAGATTTTTAAAAAATTTCCCTACGGTCGCAATTAAAATATGATTTTCAGTTTGCCGGTAAGCAACAACACTATCGCCAACGTAAATTGGATTTCCAATTAGCAAATCCTGCAATGTTGAAAAATTTAAAGGAATGTGCGTGATTTCTTCTATATAACTAAACGGGTGGTATTCTACCTGCTTATCCAGTTTATTTATTATGGTGATACTGTCTTTGGTAATAAGAATTTTAAAGGCTTCAATACTCAGAAACGTCGCGCTGATGGAAACCCAAAGAACACTATCGCGGTACAATCTTACAAAAGCATTAAAGTCTGGCTGCTTTCCTTTGCTATCCTCATATTCGACTTTTATTTTCGACGAAAAAGTGGTAAAATTTATCCTGTTTTTTCCAAGAGAATTTAAAACGTTTACCGCTCCCTTAATGGAATCATTGTTTGTGGGTAGGGGATTAGTGGCTATAGTGGTATCTTTTTTATTAACCGCGGTATTTAATTTTTTCGTTGATCTGCATCCGCCAGTGCCGTAAAGTAAACTGATGCCAAAAAGAAGCGCAATAATCTGCTTTACCATTCGATTTTTTTTAAAGTTTATAATTTACCAGTGTGCCCAAATCCTCCTTCTCCCCTGGCAGAAGATTGCAATTCTATAACGGGAATCCAGGAAGCCTTCTCAACTTTGGAAATAACGATCTGGGCTATACGCTCCCCATTATTAATGGTATATTCCTGCTTTGATAAATTTACCAAAATAACTTTGAGCTCACCGCGATAATCGCAATCTACAGTTCCGGGAGAATTTAAGCAGGTAATTCCATGATTGAATGCGAGACCGCTGCGGGGCCTCACCTGCGCCTCAAAGCCAAAAGGTAATTCAATAAAAATGCCGGTTGGTATCATGGCCCTTTCCAAAGGTTGCAGGATGACGGGCGATTCAAGGTTTGCTTTTAAATCAAGGCCTGCAGAACCATTTGTTGCGTACTCAGGCAACTCATTTCCTGAAATATTAATAATTTTTATTTCCACTTCATGCATGGCGACAAAGATAAGAATGCAATTGAGCCTGCGAAAAAAAATTACTTTGCCTGATCTACTGATTGTAAAAGAACAGTGGCATACGCAGCAACACCTTCCTCACGGCCTACGAATCCCATTTTTTCTGAGGTGGTGGCTTTTATGGAAACGGCATTTTCGTCTATTGCCAGTACTTCGGCAATTACCTTTCGCATTGCAGGAATGTAAGGTTGTATTTTGGGCTTTTCTATGCAAATGGTTGAGTCAATATTTGCTATTTTATAGCCCGCATCATTAATAAGTAAAAAAGTTTTTTGTAACAATATTTTGCTGTCAATGTTTTTAAATTCATTTGAAGTATCCGGGAAATGAACACCAATATCGCCTACGCATGCGGCGCCAAGCAAAGCATCACAAACAGCATGAAGCAACACGTCGGCATCGCTATGCCCAAGCGCCCCTTTTTCATGCGGAATATTTACGCCCCCCAGCCAAAGTTCTCTGCCCTTCACCAACTGGTGAAAATCAATTCCATAACCTATTCTGAATGACATAAGCAAAAAGTTGTTTTAAGTACTAAAAAAGTAAATCAAAATTAAAAATTCAACATAACCAAAAATTATTAAAATATAAGCTGAATAATAATATTTGAAAATATCTCATAAAAAAAGCCCCGCAATAAGTGAGGCTTTTCTGATATTTTTTGAATTAAATTATTATTGTGTAGTAACTCCCGGTGCAGAATCTTTATCAAGATTAAAAATAAGACTGAACCTTAAAGTGTTTGACAATGGGTTTCTGTTAATACCATTTCCGGAAGGAATAAGGTAAGAAAAGTTTAAACCAAACATATTATAATTTAATCCTGCTCCTACGGTAAAATATTTGCGATCTCCTTTGGTTGGCGCTTCATAAAAATAACCTGCCCTGAAAGCGAATTGATCATTATACATATATTCTGCCCCTACCGAAACCTGGAACTCTTTTATTTCCTCGCTGAAGCCGCCGGGTGCGTCCCCAAATGAACTGAACCAACTGCTGACAACACCTTTGCTATGATAATTTGCAAGTCCGGCAGAATCACCAATTGCAGGAGGAGTAGGTACGAGAAGTTTGTTAACGTCAAGCCCAAATGTAATTTTATTCGTTTCGTCAAAAGCCTTTACATAAGCAAGTCCCAAACCAAGGTTGGCAGGGATGAAGTCTTTTTCCGATGCGTCATTAGTATATGAAATTTTTGCACCGAGATTAGAAAGAGTAACACCCCAGTTTAAACCTGAGCCGTCGGCACTGCCTGCGGTACCGTCATGGAATACAGAAAGATCGCCGGCAACAGAGTTCCCGGTCTTATAAGTTGAGCCACTTGCCGATTGTCCGCTGGCAAGATTTGAATTGATATATCTTAATGCGATACCAATACCGAGTTTATCAGAAAGTTTACGTGAATAACCAGCATCAAAAGCAAACTCCCTGGGTCTGTAAGTTTGAAGATCATTCCCGAGATTATCAGTGAACTGTATGTTACCAAGACTAAAATAACGAAGAGAAGCAGAAATAGCCTGGAGTTCATCCAGCTTATAATATCCTGCCGCTGAAGCGAGATAAACATCGTTAAGGTCCAGTCCTTTTAACCATGGAGTATATGTAAGAGCAATTGAGGACTTGCTTACCGAGAATGGAATTTTTGCCTGGTTCCAAAAAGATGAGTTTGCATCTGGTATAGTCGCAACACCCACATCGCCCATACCGCCGGATCGTGCATCTGGTGAAATTCTCAAAAAAGGGACTGCCGTGGTAACCACATTTATAGGATTTGTATTACTGCTTTGTGCGTTAACGACAAAAGCACTCCCCATCAGCATTGCCAATGCCGTTAATCTCAAAGTTGCTTGTTTCATGTGTAAATTTTGCTTGGTTAGGTAGAGCTAAACTTTATAGAAAGTAGTTTTTGGAGTTGTAAAAATAAATTTTTTATTTAAACGGGCAATTAAAATATGATGCCAGTAAAATGCCGGCAGGGTAATTTCAGTTTCTATGCCGGTGATTTTTGTGTTTGTTATCTTTTTCTTTATGTATCATTAGTATAGAAATCTGTAACGTCAATTATTCTTGTGGCATTTAATTTACATGAACGTGTGATTACAAGTTAATATTGCATGCAAATGCATTGCCTTTTTACAGCTTTATCGCTATACCATAATTTATTCAATTTTATCACGTTTAATAACTTGAACCGAAACCAAAAAATGCTATCCGGTCAGCATTTGTGAATACTTTGCAAAAGTATCAGAAAGC
>JBDTMP010000156.1:0-3348 GCA_039934215.1 Ginsengibacter sp. | reverse complement strand
TTGAAAGAGCCATCAAATTCAACACCAAGATCAAAATTTGATTCTGCAGTTTCATTGCCATCCATAGATGTAATGGCCCCGTTAAGATGTTGAATACTTTTTGTAAGATCTTCCACAGCATAAGCTCCCAGTTCCTGGTCATATGAATTTAGCACAAGTGTAAAACCATACATGCTTCCAAATATTAATGCCGGCGCAAGCATGTATTTGAATAGCTTGTTCTTTATACCCTGGATGTTTTTTAAAATTATAAAAAGTATAAAAAAGGGAAGATATGAAATGAGAATATAAACTTTAAGTATTGCGAGAAGATAACCAAAGAAAAAAAGAATTATCATGTTTTTAATAAAACTTTTTTTGCGGTAAAGTAGTTCATAAACCGAATAAGTGACCCATCCTATTGAAGCGATGCAAAGTGTATCTTTTAATATTCCGGAACTCCAGAATACTACGGTTGGAAAATATAAAATCCCGATGGCAAATTTCTTATGCATATGAGGATATTGTTCATAAAAGAAAAGAAAAAGTTTCCAAAGGCCGCTGAAAGCAATGCAGGCAAACAGGATGTTTATCGCAGCGTATCTTCCGAAGGTTACGAATGATAAAATAACAACGATCCTGGTGACCATAAAATTGGCCTCGGACTTAAAATATCCATGATTCCAGGGATCTTTAAGCAGGGTCTGATCGAAATCTTTCCCCTTATTAAGGATCATGCTTATATTATTCCAATCGTTTAAGATGAAATGAAAAATATTATTTCCTTCTTTTTGATATAAGCCAATGGAATCGCCGGGTGATAAATAAACACTGAATATTGTGAAAGCAAAACAACCTAACATTTTAATCCAAAAGCCCTGCCGGTGGTATTTTCTTAGTATTGGATCATCGTATTTTTTTCTTAGCCTCCTGAAAAAGAGGCTGCATAAAAAAACGAAAACCGGGAATAATATTAAATCTCCATAGCCCATTTAAAAGGTAATATTTTATTCATGTGTGCGGCTTGGTTTTTGAAACACCTTGTCCAAATTATTGTAATGTTGATGGAGCGGGTGATGAAAATAATTCTTTCAAAATCTTAAACCGATAAATTAAAAAACCGCTTGTACTGTATTGTGAAGATGAAATTCTTTCTAAAATTAGTGCCGGTGTCGCATTATAGTTATTTGTAAAAGCGTCTGCCATTGGCCATAAAATAAAACCAAGCTTTTTAAACTTATTGGTTTTTTGAAAGAGGATAACAGTTCCGGCAAATGCGATTATAAAAGCTACATACATCATTATTGCTACAACAATACTACCGCTAAATTTTGTTTGTAAGATGGCAAACCTGTTTCGAACATAATAATACATTTTCCAGTTGCTGCTAAAAGACCAGTCATTCTTGTAAGAATATGCAGATGCAGGGTGATAATGAATACTGTTAGTTTTGGTATAAAATGGTATTTTATTTTTTCTTATAATGCGATAGTAATATTCGGTTTCATCTCCCCACAAAAATAGACTGGCTTTCGGAAAGCCTACTCTTTCGATTATTTTGCGGTGAAGAAGTGTCCCATTAAATGGATGCGCTACATTTTCTATTATTGTACCGGTAACGTCATCTATTGTTTTATAATTGCCCGTTTTCCAAACAAAGGTTTTCCTATCCTCTTTATTAATCACAGCACAGTTTCGCAAGCATAATTCTTCGTTATCATCTTCCAGTAGCATTTCAAGTGCATCTTCCTTCGGATACCCATCATCATCCATCATCCATATCCAGCTATATCCTTTTTCAAATGCAGTTTTAATACCAGTAGAAAACCCACCGGCGCCGCCTACGTTTTTCTGTGTAACAAATTCAACATCTGCCTGGCGTTTTAACCATTCTTCAGTGTTGTCTGTGCTTCCATTATTGATTACAAGAATCTTATCGATTTTGCGAGTTTGATTTCTTAAAGCGTTAATACA
The DNA here is from genome assembly GCA_039934215.1 of Ginsengibacter sp. Classification (GTDB taxonomy): domain Bacteria; phylum Bacteroidota; class Bacteroidia; order Chitinophagales; family Chitinophagaceae; genus Ginsengibacter. The sequence continues at coordinate 1,395 of JBDTMP010000156.1, read as the reverse complement.
TTGAGAAAGCAATTGCTGGCGATTGTATGTAACAACCACTGCGATAACCTTGTCCATAGGATACGTAATTTGGTTTTTAACAGATTCGGATATACTTATAACTAACGCAAAACGAATATTTGTTATTGTAAACTATGCAAGGTTTTTAGAGATTTTGAGCCTGGAAAATATTATACACTTTTTGGATAGTGAGTGTCCATAGGAAACAAGTGGGGAAAAAATAATTCGGATTAGAATACTTCCTTGTTTGGAAAGACAGGAAGCTTTTGGCCATTTTTAAAGTTTGTATAAAACTCTTCTGAAAAATCCAGCGCTTCCCCGATCACATGGTGCATATCCATATAACGATAAGTGGCCAGCCTTCCCAGGAATGAAACATTTTTTAGCTGTTCTGCCTCTTCCCGGTATTTTAATAATAATTCTTTGTCAGCAGCGAGGCGTTTTGGATAAAAGGGAATATCATCTTCAGAGGTTTCTTTACTAAACTCTTTAAAACAAATAGTTTTATCATGATGTTCCCATGGAGCAAAATGTTTGTGCTCAGTAATTCGCGTATGCCTGACCGTTTCATCACAATAATTCATTACCGCGGTTCCCTGGTAATCGCCATTTGCATAAATTGGGTCAAATGTTACAGTTCTGTAACCAAGCCTCCCGAATTTATAATTGAAAAAAGCATCAAGGGGGCCGGTAAAAAAAATATGGTCAAAAGAAGAGTGATCATTTGCAGGCGAAAATTTCCTGTTCAATATGATATTTATATTTCTCTTATTGAGAAGTTTATCTACAAAAACAGTATATCCTTCCACAGGAATGCCTACATAAGGATTGTTATAATAGTTATCATCGTAACTAAACCTTACGGGCAGTCTTTTTAAAATTGATGCCGGCAATTGAGTGGGCTCGCATCCCCACTGCTTTTTAGTATAGCCATAAAAAAAAGCATCGTAAAGATCCCTGCCAATAAACTTTAGAGCCTGCTCTTCAAAATTTTTTGGTTGCGCAATATTTTTATCTGCTTTTGATGATATAAAGCTTTCCGCTTCCGCGGGAGCAAATGTTTTATTAAAAAACTGGTTAATTGTATGAAGATTTACGGGAAGCGAATAGACTTTGTCTTTGCTGATAGCTTTCACTTTATGAGCAAACGGTTTTAACTCTATGAAATCATTTACAAAATTCCAGATTTCTTTCTTATCAGTATTAAAAATATGCGGGCCATAACGATGCACCATAATGCCGGTTTCGCTATCTCTTTCAGTATAGCAGTTACCGGCAACATGAGATTTCTCTTCCTGGATTTCAATGTCGCAATCTGTTATCAATTCAGTTAGGCGATGGGCTAAGACAGCACCTGAAAATCCAGCACCCACAATAAGAAACCTTGAAGACATA
>JBDTMP010000155.1:0-2199 GCA_039934215.1 Ginsengibacter sp. | reverse complement strand
CTGGCTCTCAACTTTCTCTATTCCACGCTGGGTGAGTGTATCATTTTTGATCTCTATGGTAAATGTGAAATCATGACCTTCCCATTCCCTGGCGGTGCAATATTCTAAGTGCTCAGTGTATGAACTGTCGTTAAGCGAATAACTGCCGCCCCCGGATACGAAAACCGCACCAGAATCTTTTCCCCTGTTCAGATCGTGTTGCAAAAAAGCAAAATGGGTATCGTTGATGATTTTAATGAAGGATGTATTTTTGGTGTAATCAGTAACAACGGTATCGCCTTTTTCTATTACGGTTCCGGTGATAAGTTTCCAGGTGCCAGCTATTGGTATTAGGGATTGCTTTATACTATCTCCATCATTTTTTGCCACGCATGATAGTAAGATTGTAACAATTAATAAAATTCCGTTTTTAATTTTCATGATTTTATAATTTATTTACTCAATGATTACGATGTATAAATTTCCAAACTGAAAATAACTTTACGTGAACCCTAAAGTATGAAGTAACATCAAATAATTCAAAGTATTAATTTGCCATTTATCAAAAAACTGTTTGTCGCAGAAATCATTCAATCTAATTTCGATTTAAAATCATAGGATGAAAAATATTTTAATTGTATTAATATTCATTTCCTATACTTTTTATGCAAATGCGCAAACACTTTATTGGCCAAGAGATGTAAAGCAGGCTTATAAAAACCAGACAAGATCGAATGATGGCTATCCCGGCAAAAAATATTGGCAAAATACAGCCAGGTATAATATTACTGTTAGTGCAATGCCGCCTGACAGGAATATAAAAGGAAGCGAACAAATTTCTTACATTAATAACAGCCCTGATACTTTGTATGGTTTGATTTTAAAATTCATTCAAAATATCCACAAGCCCGGTGCGCCAAGATTAGGAACTGCTGTGGACGATTATTTGACAGACGGTGTTCACGTAGATGCTTTCTCAATAAATGGCGAATCAAAAAAATGGAATAACAATGAATATTCGCCTACGGTGCAGGGTGTCCGTTTATCCGGGCCATTGCTGCCGCACGATTCGGTTCAATTGAGTTTTGACTGGCATTTTCAAATATCGCTGAAGAGCGGGAGAGAAGGGATGATTGATTCTACCACCTATTACCTTGCATATTTTTATCCGCGTGTAGCCGTGTATGATGATTACAATGCCTGGGACGACCTCGACCATAACGATGCGCTTGAATTCTATAATGACTTTAATGATTATGTATTAAATGTAAAAGTGCCAAAGAATTATATTGTATGGGCAACGGGAAATCTGCAGAATGCTAACGAAGTATTGCTGCCGGCCTATGCTCAACGCCTGGATGAATCCATGAAAACTGATCGTAAAATCGAAATCGTTTCTTCAGCGGATCTTGCTTCAAAAAATATTACAAGACAAAATGAGGTAAACACGTGGACCTTTGCTTATAACAATATTAGTGATGTTGCCCTTGGCCTGAGCGATCATTTTGTGTGGGATGCATCAAGCGTGATAGTGGATCCAAAAACAAACCGCAGGGCCAGCATCCAGGCGGCGTTTAATGATACCGCAAAAGACTTTCACCGGATGACAGAGATCGGTCAAAGTGCATTGAGCTATTTGTCAACAAAATGGCCCGGCGTGGCATATCCGTTTCCGAAAATGACTGTTTTCCAGGGCTACGCAGGAATGGAATATCCCATGATGGCGAATGATGAAACATACGCTGACTTTAACTTCTCACGTTTTGTTGCAGAGCATGAAATATCGCATACCTGGTTTCCTTTTTATATGGGCATAAACGAAACCCGCTATGGATTTATGGATGAGGGCTGGGCAGCCACATTTGAATTATTGTACAACAGGTCTGTAATGTCAAAAGATTCTGCCGATAATTTTTATAAAGAGTTTAGAATTGCTGGCTGGATACAGGATAAAAATGCAGACCAGGATTTACCCATCATTACGCCCGGTGAAAATCTTTCGGCCAGGGTGCTTGGCAACAATCAATACGGGAAACCATCGCTTGCTTATTTTGCTTTAAAAGATCTTTTGGGAGATGACCTGTTTAAAAAATGTCTTCATGGTTTTATGGATCGCTGGCATGGTAAGCATCCTATACCCTGGGATTTTTTCTATTCATTCAATAATATCTCGGGGCAGAATCTTAACTGGTTTTGGAATGCATGGTTCTTCAGTAATAA
>JBDTMP010000154.1:0-2914 GCA_039934215.1 Ginsengibacter sp. | reverse complement strand
CAAAAAAAGAAAACAAAAAAATATGCACGTTACTGGACAACAAAAAATAAAGCGTATGCAAATGTAAAACTGAGATTTGTAACCGGTAAAAAGGCCCTGATAAGAATTTCATTTATTGCTGATAGTGGCTCGTGGAGTACTATCGGCACAGATTGTAATGTTGTGCCACCAAACGAGCCCACCATGAATTTTGGATGGCTGCGCAATGATACTGATGATGGCGAATGGGAACGTGTGGTGGTACACGAATTTGGTCATGCACTTGGCTGCATTCATGAGCACCAGAACCCTGCTAAGGGAATTAACTGGAACAAGCCTGTTGTATATAAATATTTTGAAGGGCCGCCAAACAACTGGAGCAAAGCTGAAGTTGATAGTAATATTTTTGATAAATACAGTAAAAATTTAACCCAGTTTACAAGCCTTGATGTGACCAGCATCATGATGTATTTTTTTCCGCCGGAATTTACAACCGATGGATTTGGCACTCCGGAAAATAAGCATCTTTCGCCCATTGATAATGATTTTATAAAGAAACAATATCCCAGGTAATTTATCGCCCGTTAATTAGCTTTCTCTTTGGAAGCGCCTCTTTGAAGGGGAAGTATTATTTTGATTTAATGCTGTTACCGGGCATTGCCCTGTAATAATATTTCTATCTGAAATTCAATTTCAAAAAATTGGCAGGGTGAAAAAAGTCCAAAAAAAGGGGGTTTTCACGGTACCCAGATAAATTAAGATGTCGCATTTTTGTATCAGCAATGTAGTCAAGATAAAATGTTCCAATAATTTAGTAGAAAATTGAAACAGGGAATCAATTAAAAATAAAAAAAATATTAAAATAATAGCGGTGGTTTTTCAATTAGAGTTCAAGGTGCCCTGAGGGGCATTTTGAATTTTATACAGCTAAGGATTTAAAATATTCTACTTCGAGGAGCATAGAGTGAAAATAAATATAATGATTAGGGTACAAATTAAAACCGCGTAAATAAATCATATAGCACCCGTTACTTATAAGATGGCGAACAAAAAATAATCAAGTATTATTTCTTTTTAAAATCGCCACGCTTCCATGCTTTAATAAATTCCGCCCATGCCATTGGGTTAAAAATATTTTGCGGAGGAAGCTGGCCGGCAGAGTAATATTTCTGGGCATTTTGTTTCAAAAAATAATTATTTGATTCACGGCCATCCTGGGGGTATACTGACATCAGGGCTCTTCGGTTACTTTCTGAAACATTTTTACGTGCAATTTCCTGCTGATCATCCGAAACTTGCACGTTCGCAAAATCCCTCTCAAATTCTTCCCGTGATGGAAGTTTTTTTATTATAGTTGCCGGCAGGTAAATAGTATCTTCTATCATCAACTGGATCATGCTTTGCTGGTTGCCGTCAAGCGTTTTTGGAATCGTTACACGCTTTGGTTTATAACCAACACTCGTAAATTCAACCTCATCGCCTTTTAAAACAACAATGGAAAAAACCCCCTGCTCATTGGAAATCGTGCCCCGGTTTTGCCCAGTGACCACGATACTTACCGAGGGTAGTCCTTTTAGGCTATCGGCAGACATTACTACACCGTATAACTGTACAACAGAATCTTTATAAGTTTCAAATTGCGCTTTTGCAGCGACAGGAAGAAAAAATGAAAGGAATATAATGTACTGTAAAAATTTTTTCATAGACCCCAACCCCTGAAGGGGTATATTTTATTTTTAAAAGTATGTAAAGTTTTTATAAGCGAAGCCCTTTCAACCCTTCTGGCGGGGTATTATTTTAAACAAAGTAAGGGTATCAATGTTTAAATTTGCAGATACAATTTCTTTTTAACAAAAAATTGAACCATGACGGAGAAAGATATTTTAAAAGCACTCGAAAATGTGCAGGAGCCAGACCTTGGGAAAGACCTTGTAACCCTGAACATGGTGAAAAATATACAGATTACCGGCGATGAAGTTTCATTTACAGTTGTACTCACCACACCGGCTTGCCCCCTGAAAGATCTTATTAAAAATGCATGTATAAACGCGGTGCAATTGCTGGTAAATAAGGAAGCCGTGGTTACCGTAAACTTCACCAGCAAGACCACGACGCTACGAAAGGATAACAATGTCCTTAAAGGCGTAAAAAATATTATTGCTGTGGTAAGTGGAAAAGGAGGGGTGGGGAAAAGTACAGTCGCCGCTAATCTTGCTTTAGCAATTGCTGAGGGTGGCGCTAAGGTAGGGTTAATGGATGCTGATATTTATGGTCCGAGCGTGCACATTATGTTTGGCGTGCGTGGTGAAAGACCAGTAATGAAAGATGTTGATGGTAAAGGAAAAATTGTTCCTCTTGAACGGTACGGAATAAAATTGATGAGCATTGGTTTGCTTGTTGATGAAAAGCAGGCCGTTGTATGGCGTGGCCCGATGGTGAGCAGTGCTATACGGCAATTTGTAACGGATGTTGACTGGGGCGATCTTGATTATTTAATAATTGACATGCCACCAGGCACTGGTGACATACATTTAACTATCGTGCAAACCGTTCCGGTTACGGGAGTTATTGTTGTAACCACGCCACAACTTGTAGCATTGGCTGATGCGAAAAAAGGTATTGCTATGTTTAACCAGGCACAGTTGAAAGTTCCTGTTATAGGCCTGGTGGAAAACATGAGTTATTTTACGCCGGCAGAGCTGCCGGAAAACAAATATTTCATTTTTGGAAAAGAAGGCGGTAAACGGCTTGCCGAAGAATTTGATATTCCTTTTCTTGGTGAAATACCGCTCGTGCAATCAATTCGTGAGGGCGGCGATTTAGGCATTCCTGTTATGATTAGTGATGATGAAGTTTCGAAAAAGGCATTTATAGAATTTAGCGATAATGCAATAAGAGGTATTGCCATGCGCAATGCACAATTGCCCGCTACGGA
>JBDTMP010000153.1:0-16273 GCA_039934215.1 Ginsengibacter sp. | reverse complement strand
AATTATTCTTACGGCTCAATCACCTTTAAAAAATAGAAAATAGGAAGTTATTTTTCATCACCTATTGCCGGCTATATATGTTCATTTTGCATTAATATATTTCACTTTAAACCCTGCCTCACCAACCAGGTTCTGAAACTCGTCATCACCGGTAATCAATGTAGCCTTCTTTTGAATAGTAAGCGCCGCCGCATAAGCATCTGCAAAGGACAACTTATAGTTTGCTTTAATTTTTGCTGCAGCCAGGGTAAGATCCATATCGGCCACAATAAAATGCAGCGGGAATTTTTTCATTGCTTCCCAAACTTGCGTTGCTTTTGCAGCACTGTCTTTACGGGAGCTCATATAATATACTTCCCCGGCATTTACGGCAGTGATGTACAATTCATGTTTATCCTCCGCCGCTTCGTTCAATAATTTTTCTACATCATCAGCCCCGGTTTCATCACGAAAAAAGGCAAGCAATGCAAAGCTGTCTAATACGAATTTTGCCATGATGATTATTTTCCTTTATGAAGATTGAGTTTACGTTCTTCATTCTTTTTCTCTTCGGCTTTGAAAGCTTTCATATCTTCCTTAAGCTTGCCTGTTGATGATAGCATCCCACGGAAAGATTTAAAGTACTGTTCATTGACGGGCCTTATTACTACTCCGCCATCTGTCTCCTCGAAAATAACTTTCGCCCCGGGCGTGATACCGTATTTATTGCGCAGCCTTTTAGGAATCAATAATTGCCCCTTTGATGTCAAAACTGAGGTTTCCATACTTTTTAAATTTAGTAGGACAAATATAAAGAAGGATTACTAAAATAAAAAGTATTACGTTAATGGGCTTTCCGATGTAAAAGACAGATTTTGGGGAGTACCGAAAAGAATCAAATTCCTTTCTTGCAAATATTTTTAATAGATTGAACTTTACTTGTTTTTGTTTCTCAATCTTCTTTCTATCGATAAAACTTCATTAAACCATTTTGGAGAATCTGAAAGCAACTCTGGTAATTCATCGTTCTTCATTACTCCAAGTTCAATTGCCTCATTCGCAGAATTATCTATAAAATAAATTTCTGTAAAGAGTTTTAGTTTGGTTTTTAAATAAGTGAGCGACATTTTATACCTGTTTATAACAATTTCAGGAGGAATGTTATGACCGCCTTCCTTGACCCGTCTAAGTATACGGTTAATATTTACGTTTATATCATCAGTACATAAAAAATATAATACTATCTCATACCATAATTTATTATGTTTTTAATCCAATCGTAATCTGAGCTTTTAGCCAGATTACTTTCAATCATAAAATCATTTTTGTTTTTCAGCAATGCACCGACCTTTTCCCTATAAATCATTTCAGCCTTTGCAAAATTCTCTGCTGTATAACCGCCAGCTTTATTAGCAATAAGATCAATATTAATAAATGGAAGATGCTGATGTATGAATTTTTCTTTTAAAGCAGCAAAATAATAAGTTGTTTTTCCGGCTCCATTTGGGCCGCCAAGAATGTATAATGTTGGCATTAAAGGCTATACTCTTTTTTGAGTATTCTCTTTGTTTTTGTTTTCGGGTCTTCTTCAATTATTTCACCATTCTCCAGGTAAACAATGGTACTACCTGCTTTGATAGCTTTTTCACGGACACTATCTTTAAGCGCCTTTCTCATTAATTTAAAATCAATATTTACTTTTCCTTTTGACATATACCAAATTTAGTCAAAAAACAGTCATTAGGAAAAGATATATTGCTGTACAAACAACAGGTCTTAAACATATTTTATCTTTGCACATGCCTTCCAAAAATTATCAATTAGAAAAATTTCATAAAGAATATAACAAATTAAACGAGCAGCAAAAGAAAGCTGTTGACACCATTGAAGGGCCGGTTATGGTTATTGCCGGGCCGGGCACAGGCAAGACACAAATCCTTTCTGCACGCATTGGGAAAATATTGCTGGATACGGATACACAGCCGCAAAATATTCTTTGCCTTACCTACACTGATGCAGGCGTGATCGCCATGCGCAAACGCATTCTCGAGTTCATTGGCGCTGATGCCTACAAGGTGAACATTTACACTTTTCATGCTTTTTGTAATGATGTGATACAGGACAACCTCAGCATGTTTGAAAAAACTTCCCTTGACCCTGTTTCTGATTTACAGCGAATAGATTTATTCAAACAACTGATTGATTCATTCCCAAAAAATCATCCGCTCAAAAGATACCGCGGCGATGTGTATTACGAGATCAATAACCTGCAGTCTTTATTCAGCACGATGAAAAAAGAAGCATGGTCTCCAAAGTTTATTAGTGAACGAATCGAAGAGTATATACAATCTTTACCGGAGCGAAGCGACTACATTGCCAAACGGGCAACCATCAATTTTAAGAAGGGCGATGTGCGTACAGATAAAATTGAGGAAGAAACGGTGCGCATGGAAAAGCTGCGTGCTGCTGTAAATGAGTTTAATAATTTTCAGCAGCTCATGCGTAAAAACAATCTGTACGATTTTGACGACATGATCAACTGGGTGATAAAAGCATTTGAAGAAAATCCGAATTTGTTATTGCGTTACCAGGAACAATTCTTATACATTTTGGTGGATGAATTCCAGGATACAAGTGGTACGCAAAACCGTTTGGTGGAGCTGCTCATTAACTATTGGGATAAACCCAATGTGTTTGTTGTAGGCGATGATGACCAGAGCATTTATCGTTTCCAGGGAGCGAATGTTGAAAATATGCTCAGCTTTGCAAAAAACTATAAAAACGATTTACTAACGGTGGTGCTTACCCATAATTATCGCTCGGTGCAATCCATACTGGATGTTTCAAAAACTATTATTGATAAAAACGATGACCGTTTAATAAGACGAATACCAGGATTAAGCAAGGAGCTTCTTTCATCCAACGAAAAAATAAAATACCTTACTAATAAGCCAATCATTCATAATTACGAAACGCAGCGGCATGAAATGATCGGAGTTACACAACAGGTAGAGAAAATTTTAGCCACGGGTATTGAACCAAAAAAGATCGGCATTATTTATAAAGAAAATAAATATGGCGAAGAACTGGCGCAGTATCTCAAGCTGTTGAAAATTCCTTATTACAACAAACGAAGTTTAAATCTTCTCAACATCCCTTTTGCAAAAAAGGTAATCACTATTGTAAGATATCTCGCCACAGAGCATGATATTCCCTACAGCGGCGATGAATTGCTGTTTGAAATATTGCATTATGACTGGTTCAATATTCCACCGATAGAAATTGCAAAAGTAAGCATTGAGGTGGCAGACAGGCAATTCACGAAAGACAAAACTTCCATAAGAAAACTATTGTATGAAAGAAGTAAGCAACCGGTACGGGACCTGTTTAGCCAGAGCATGAATGAGCGGCTCAGGAAAGCGACTGAAGCAATGGAAAGCCTTATTTCAAAAGTACCGAATCTCACACTGCAGGGTTTGTTTGAATGCATTATTCGTGAAGCAGGGATATTAAGTTACATCATTAAGAGTGATGAAAAGATATGGCTGCTGCAGGTGCTGACAGGCCTGTTTGATTTTATTAAAGAAGAAACACACCGCAATCCAAATCTTGATCTGAAACAATTAACCAAATTATTTGATTTGATGAAAAGCGAAGACCTTTCTTTGCCACTCGTTGAAGTAAGTGGTAATGATAAGGGCGTGAACCTGTTGACAGCGCACGGATCCAAAGGCCTGGAATTTGAATATGTTTTTTTCACCGGGGCCAATTCAACGCTATGGGAGAAAAAGAAAAACCCTAACCGCGGGTATAAATTTCCTGATAATATTTTTACACCGCTCTTACCCGACAGGGAAGAAGAGACAGATGCTTCAGCTGAAGAATTGCGCCGGCTTTTTTATGTGGCACTCACACGTGCCGGGCAAAATCTTTTTATTTCTTATTGTTGTTTTAAAAATGATGGAAAAGAACTGGAGCCATCTATGTTCATTGCGGAGATTTTAGATAATCACGATCTGCAAACGGAAAAAGTTTTTATTGATCCGGTCGCTGAAGCAGAGTTCCAGGTATTGCATTTGCAGAACGACTCGAAGCCCGAGATTGAAAAAATTGAAAGGGAATTTATTAACGCATTGCTGGACAGGTTTGTGATGAATGTGACGGCGTTGAACAACTATTTAAATTGTCCGCTTGAATTTTATTTTAAAACCCTGATTAGAATTCCTTCCCCAAAAAATGAAGCAACCGAATTTGGTTCGTCTGTGCATTATGCATTGGAGCAGTTGTTTCTGAAAATGCAGAATGGGAATAATGTTTTCCCGCCTAAGGAAGAATTTATAAAAGACTTTAACTGGCATATGCATCGCCATCGTGAAAGTTTTACCAAAGAACAGTTTGCAAGACGATTGGAATATGGCGAAGATGCACTTACCAATTACTATGAAAAATATATTTATAGTTGGAACAAGATTGTCGCACTTGAGAGAAATATAAAAAATGTTGTGGTAAATGGCGTGCCTTTAAAAGGAAAGCTGGATAAACTGGAATTCAGTGGCAAAGAAGTGAACGTGGTTGATTATAAAACTGGCAGTGTAGATAACGCCCGTGATAAATTAAAACCGCCACAAGATAAAATACCCAATGGTGGTGATTACTGGCGGCAGGCTGTGTTTTATAAAATATTACTCGATAATCATAACCGTGATTGGATCGCGGTAACCAGTGAATTTGATTTTATTGAACCAGATAAAAAGAAGAATTACCGCAAGGAAAAAGTTTATATCAACCCGGAAGATATCACGACAGTGAAGCAACAAATAAAGATTGTGTGGGATAAAATTCAGGCACATGATTTTTACACCGGCTGTGGTAAGCCCGGTTGCCATTGGTGTGAGTTTGTAAAAACTAATAACATGGCCGTAGCATTACACGAAATTCCTGAAGAAGCCGGGCAGGAGATTTAGAAGTATTTTAGGAGGAATAAAAATCATTATATGCTCAAAGCTATTATGTTTGCTTTTTTTCTGAAATGAATATAAGAAACGTAATAGTTTTTATTGGTGTGGCAGGATTCGTTTATGTGATGTCAATCGTAGCCAGTAGCTGCGCCCAGATCGTTGCCCCTACCGGCGGCCCAAGAGATTCGCTGCCGCCTGTTTTATTAGGTGCGACACCACCTAACCGCACTACAAATTTTAAAGATAAAAATATTACGCTCAGTTTTGATGAGTATATTCAATTGCAAAATCTGCAACAAACTTTATTGGTATCGCCAACTCCTAAAATAAATCCTGATATAAATTATAAATTAAAAGTAGTCACGATAAAAATTCGTGACACGCTGGAACCCAACACCACCTACAGTATTAACATGGGTAATTCAATACAGGATATAAATGAGAATAATCCCTTCCGAAAATTTACTTATGTGTTTTCAACAGGCTCTTATATTGATTCTTTACAGTTTTCAGGAAGTATGAAACTGGCGGAAACAGGAAAAGCTGACAGCACTTTATTGGTTTTACTTTATAATGACCTCGATGATTCTGCCGTATTAAAAAAGAAACCGAAATATATAACCAGGCTCGATTCGTCAGGCAATTTTGAGTTTAGTAATCTTGCGGGTGGCACCTATCATGTCTTCGGCCTCAAAGATGAAAGCGGTCAAAAATACTATAACAGCAAAACGGAATTATTTGCATTTGCCGATTCTGAAATTGTAATAAATAACAACCCAATTTCCATAAATTTATTTGCTTACGCGGAAGAAAAACCAGCGCAAAAAAGTACTTCCACTACACCAACCGCCAAGGATAAAAAATTGAAATTTATTCCATCTGTAAATGCCGGAGTGCAGGATATATTAACTCCATTAACTCTTACATTTAATAACAAACTTAAAAATTTTGACAGTACAAAAATTCAATTGACTGATACACTTTTAAACCCTTATAAATCTTCATCAATAAGTCTTGATACTTCAGGTAAAAAAATTATTATTAAAAATACCTGGCAGGAAAATACAGATTACAAATTGATCATTCCTGTTGATTTCGCTACAGACACTACAGACGCTGCGATGGAAAAACCTGATACTATCCGGTTTAAAACAAAAAAGGAAAGCGACTATGGCAGCATTAAAATAAATTTTTCTAATCTTGACAAATTTAAAAACCCGGTTCTGCAATTCGTTACAAATAATGAGGTAGTGTCTTCTTATCTTTTAACGTCGCCGGCCTGGAGTGTAAAACTGTTTAATCCTGGTGACTATGAATTAAGAATTCTTGAGGACGTTAACCAGAATGGTCACTGGGATGCAGGAAATTATGAAATGAAAAAGCAACCTGAAAAAGTATTTAGCATTCCGCAAAAAATAACTATTCGGGGCAATTGGGAAAATGAAAAAGACATAAATCTCTCCAGGTAATAAGTATGAATTCAACATGTGGTCCCGGTGGCTGTCGGTATCGTATATTATCTTTGCATCATGATTTTTTCTTCTACTCTTTTAGAAAATGCCGTTAATGAATTTTCAAAGCTGCCGGGGATCGGAAAGAAAACCGCGCTAAGGCTGGTGCTGCATCTTCTTAAAAAAGAAATAAATGATGTAAAGTCTTTCAGCGAAGCGATTTATAAAATGCGTGAGGAAATTAACTTTTGCGTAAGATGTCATAATATAGCGGATAAGGAATTGTGCAACATTTGTTCAGACAGGGCAAGAATGCAAAATATGATTTGCATCGTTGAAAGTATAAGAGATGTAATTGCGATCGAGAGCACGCAGCAATACAACGGGCTCTACCATGTATTGGGTGGAATAATTTCACCGCTCGATGGCATCGGTCCCGATCATTTACAGATTGGTTCACTGCTAAAGCGGTTAGAGGAAGAAAAAACGGAGGAGCTAATTTTTGCCCTTAGCCCTAATATCCAGGGAGATACTACTGTATATTATATAAGCAAAAAATTAACCGGCCTGCCAATAAAAATTACTACAATTGCCAGGGGCATTGCCTTTGGTGGCGAACTCGAATATGCTGATGAAATGACATTGGCCCGCAGCATTTCCAACCGGATGCCAGTGGAAAATTATGTTCCAAACAAAACTTAATGGCTACCATTAGTCTTCATCTGCACTAAAAATATTTGATAATTACAGTTTTGCCGCAAGCTATAATTAACTAACTTACGTGCCTCATTTTAAAGATTTTACCTTGAATTATAATTTCAAAGAAATAAAACCGGTCATAGGATTTAGTTGCGGCGATATAAATGGCATTGGCCCTGAATTGATCTTGAAAGCCCTTTCCGATAGCAGGCTCCTGGATTTTTGCACCCCAATCGTTTTTGCGAGTAATAAGGTGATTAATTTTTACAGAAAAAGTATTCCTGATTTAAATTTTAGTTTTTCAAATATCAAGGATTTTAATAAAATCAATCATAAGCAGGTAAATATTTTAAATTGCTGGGAAGAAGAGGTTGCTATAAACCCAGGAACCTTGAATGGAACAGGTGGAGAATATGCGGGCAAGAGCCTTCTTGCAGCAACACAGGCTTTGAAGGATGGAAATATTCATGTATTAGTAACCGCTCCTATTCATAAAAAAAATATTCAAAGTAAAGAATTTACTTATACAGGTCACACTCCCTTTTTGCAGGATTTCTTTGGTATAAATGATGTTTTAATGCTGCTTACATCTTCTGATTTCCGGGTTGGTCTTGTAACAGAACATGTGCCGGTAAAAGATATTGCCGGCTATATTACCAAAGAGAGGATCGTACGCAAGTTGCATATTTTACACGCTTCACTAAAAAGAGATTTTAATATTGACCGGCCTAAAATTGCAGTGCTGGCTTTAAATCCTCATGCGGGTGATGAAGGTCTCATTGGCACCGAAGAAGAAGAAATAATTAAGCCAGCAATTAAGGAAGCGAAACAATATAATATGCTTGTGAACGGACCTTTTAGCGCCGATGCCTTTTTTGCACGCGGCCATCAAAATAAGTTTGATGCTGTGCTTGCCATGTATCATGACCAGGGATTAATTCCATTCAAATCACTTTCAACCGCAGAAGGTATTAACTTTACAGCGGGCTTACCTGCCATTCGTACAAGCCCCGACCATGGAACTGCTTTTGATATCGCAGGGAAAAATATCGCGGATATATCTTCTTTCAATGCTGCAATTTTTGCGGGTATTGATATTTTGAATAACCAGGTTCAATTTGATGAAAACCGAAAAAATCCAATAAACAAGATGGGTGCTGCAGTGGTGGCAAGTGCTGCAGATGAAAAGATATTGGAATAGATTTTTAGTTTAACGCAGATGCAATGTAATAAGTGAAGAAAGTTGTCGTTATCTATAGAAATAATAAGTCCGGTTATTTTATTCCTATTTTCATTAAAAATTAATTATATACTTTACAATGGGATATATAATTTTACCTGGACTAAATTATACTTTTGTAACAGAATTGCTTATTTAATATTTAGGCATGGATAATATCTTACTAAGCGGGGGATTGGCGTTTTTAATTACGTTTTTTTCAATACCCGTAATAATAGAGGTGGCCAAAGAAAAAAAATTTTTCGATGAGCCTGATGAAAGAAAGGTGCACAAAGCTGTAATTCCTACTTTAGGAGGCCTTGGAATATTCGCGGGTTTTATCGTTGCTACGTTGATGGGAGTTCCGCCGGCAATGTCATCCGTGCTGCAATATTTTATGGCGGCTATCATGGTAATATTTTTCCTGGGTATAAAAGACGACATTTTAATTCTTTCAGCAACAAAAAAATTTATAGGCCAGCTTGTGGCGGCGGCTATCATTATTAAATTTGGCGGGGTGCAGATCAGTAATATGCATGGAT
This sequence comes from Ginsengibacter sp., assembly GCA_039934215.1. Classification (GTDB taxonomy): domain Bacteria; phylum Bacteroidota; class Bacteroidia; order Chitinophagales; family Chitinophagaceae; genus Ginsengibacter. The sequence continues at coordinate 7,425 of JBDTMP010000153.1, read as the reverse complement.
TTCTTGGCCTGTACGAGATACCTCATACCGCCAGCATTTTACTCAGCCTTTTTACAATAGTCGTTATTACCAATTCTTTTAATCTTATTGATGGAGTTGATGGACTCGCTGGCTCTCTTGGCTTGCTCACTTCTTCCGTTTTTGGAGCTTATTTTTTAGCAACATCTCAATTTATGTATGCTGTAATGGCCTTTTCCCTTTCGGGAAGCCTTGTAGCTTTTTTAATCTATAATTTTTCGCCCGCTAAAATATTTATGGGTGATACGGGCTCTTTGCTCATAGGGTTACTCAACTCGGTATTTGTTATAAAATTTATCGCCGTTGCTTCGGATCCTACATTTGGGTTTGTTTTAGATTCCGCCCCTGCCCTTGGATTCGCCATTCTTATCGTTCCCCTCTTCGATACCCTGAGAGTCGTTAGCCTACGAATTGTAAACCGCCGGTCTCCCTTTAGCCCTGATAGAAATCATATTCATCATTTTTTGCTTGACTTCGGCCTTAGCCATAGCATGATTGCTATTGCCTGCGTGGTTACCAATATTTTGTTTATCATTCTTGCATACATGATGCGCTCTTATGGAACAACTATGATAATATTTACACTTACAACCACATCGGTTTTACTGGTCAGTCTTATTTACTATAGCCGGCCTAAGTTCAAAGCAATTTCTTTTGGAAGCCATAATCATAAAGAGACCATTCTTAAATCTCACAAAATACTTACTCTTGCAGGTGAACCTGTAGAGCAGGATTAATTCCTATTAACTTTTTTATCAGCCCGTTTTCGTTAATTTTGTTCACTTTTTAAGTATTCATCATTGATGATGGTGAATTTTTTGAATAGTAAAAATTTTATGGCATGACAGAAGACCTTTCAGAAATTTTGAAAGACAGCAAACTTTCGATGGAAAAAGCAATCGATCATTTAGAAACCGAACTCACAAGAATCAGGGCCGGGAAGGCAAATCCTACTATGCTCGATGGTATTGTAGTGGATTATTATGGTAACCCTACTCCTATAAACCAGGTGGGAAACCTTAGCATCATGGATGCGAGAACACTTACCATTCAACCCTGGGAAAAAAATATGCTCCAGCCGATTGAAAGGGCGATTATCGCAGCTAATATTGGAATTAATCCACAAAATGATGGTAATATAATCAGGCTATTTTTGCCACCTCTTACTGAGGAAAGAAGAAAAGAACTGGTGAAAAGAAGTAACGCTGAGGGCGAGAATGCAAAAGTGGCTATACGCAATATACGCAGGGATGCTATTGAGCACATTAAAAAACTGCAAAAAGACAGTGTGATAAGTGAAGATGCTTCAAGAGACGCTGAAGCTGAAATGCAGGAAATTACTAACGGTCATATTTCACTTGTAGAAAAACATCTTGAGTTTAAAGAGAAAGAAATTATGGCTGTATAATATCATAAGGATGTTAAAAGAACAATTACTTTTATTAATAACTACTCCATTATACATCCTTGTAATTGGTTTCGAAATATTACTTAGCCATTTACATTTTAAAAAATACTATTCTTTAAAAGATACCTTAATGAATGTGTATTTATGCGTGCTAAATGGCGGCATTGATCTGCTTTTCAGAGCCGTTTACTTAGTGATTCTCGCATCTATATTCCGGTTTCATTTTATCAGCTTTTCATCCAATCCCGCGTTGTATTGGATATTACTTTTTCTTTTGCAGGATGTTGCTTTTTATATCGAGCACCGTGTTGATCACTATTGCAGGTTTTTCTGGGCTGTGCATGTAACACACCATTCTTCGGAGGAATTCAATTTAACCACCGGATTCAGGTCTTCTGTTTTGCAGCCATTATATAGATTTATTTATTTTTTGCCGCTGGTTTTATTGGGCTTCAGGCCTATTGATATCGTCTTTATGTATTCCCTCACACAGATATACGGGATCCTTGTACATACGCAGTATATTAATAAAATGCCCGGCTGGTTCGAAGCAATTTTTGTAAGTCCTTCTCATCACCGCGTTCATCATGCGAGTAATGTAAGGTACCTTGATAAAAATATGGGAATGGTGCTTATTATCTGGGATAAATTATTTGGAACATTCCAGGAAGAAGTAGCGTGCGACCCGGTAAAATTCGGTCTTACAAAACGGTTGGAAAATCCTTATCATCTCTCGAAAATAATTTTTCATGAATGGAAAAATCTATCTGCAGACCTGAGAAAAAAAATTCCGCTTTCAATAAAATTGAAATATTTAATAATGCCGCCGGGTTGGAGCCATGATGGGAGTTCTAAAACTGCCAAAGAATTAAGGAGAGACCTCCTGCTTTCAGAAAAATCTTAATCCGCTATATCTAAATACTTTATTTACTATGTGGGATATATATGCCTACACATCGGCTATTGCCGTTAGAAGAAATGCAGAAGAATGTGGGGCTAACAAGTTCTTTATTAAAAATGTTTCTTTCATTCCAAAAATGTATTTTTATTCTGTTTAATAAATGCTTGAGGTAAAAAACCGCATTAAATATTTAACAAGGAAACTATGAGCCAGATACGATTGAAAGATATAAGTACCCGTGCAGCGGAAAAATTCGACAAAAAGGACACAAAAAATGAAACAGCTCAAATACTTGAGGAACTAAATGATCTTCAAAATCTTTTGTTTGCAGAGGGCAAACATTCCATATTGGTGGTAATACAGGGTATGGATGCGAGTGGGAAAGATGGGGTAATAAGAAATGTTTTCACATCTATAAATCCGCAAGGTGTAAATGTAAAAAGTTACAAGGCACCTACTCCTGATGAATTAAGCCACGATTTTTTATGGCGCATACATCAGCATGCACCGGCCAGGGGAATGATACAAATTTTTAACCGTAGCCATTATGAAGACATAATAATAACAAGAGTTCACAAGTGGTGCGATGATGAAACTGCTTATAAAAGAATGAAAGCTATCAACGATTGGGAAGAGCTAATTTCAAATCACAATAATACTCACTTGCTTAAATTTTATCTTCACGTTTCACGCGAAGAGCAGCAGGAAAGACTCAATGAAAGAATCAAGGATCCTGCGAAAATGTGGAAATATAATGAGAATGATTTTGAAGAGGCAAAACTCTGGGATATTTATATGCAGATGTATGAAGATTGTTTTGAAAATTGCAATGTAACTCCCTGGACAATTGTGCCCAGCGACCAGAATTGGTACAAAGAATATATAATCGCAGCTTCATTGCGGGATACCCTGGCAGGACTAAAGATGCAATATCCCGGTTTAAAAAAGTAATTTATTTTTCATAACCACTAAATTTTAATTCTATGGGTTTCATTAAAGATTTTAAAGCTTTTGCAGTAAAAGGAAATGTTATGGATCTCGCTGTTGCTGTAATAATAGGCGCGGCATTTGGAGCAATCATCTCTTCATTAGTAGATGATATTATTACTCCGTTGCTGCTTACACCGGCACTGAAAGCGGTTGGCGCCGAAAATATTTCGCAATTAAAATGGGGCGAAGTAAAATACGGTAACTTTTTAGCCGCTGTTATTAAATTTATTGTAATTGCACTTGTCATCTTTGCACTTATCAGGTCAATTGCGTCGATGCAAAAGAAAGAAGAGGCGGCGCCTGCCGTGCCCTCATCTACTGATAAGCTTTTGATGGAAATAAGAGACGAGTTGAAAAAATCTTGATTCTCAACTTTCTAATAAATTGATGCGGGAGCCATAAACTCCCGCATCAGTTTATTATTCTATGAATGCAAGGAAACACTATTGCCCATTGCTATTGAGAAATTCCATTAGGAAAAAGACTTATTTTCGTAATCCCTTAATTATAAGTTTATCAGTTATTTTGCCTACACTTTTCTCAACATCATTAAATCCAACATGAAAAAAATTTTTATTTTCCTGGCTCTCAACATCTTTGGCTTTTCATGTTTTTCCCAGCAAAAATCCTCTTCTAATCACATAAAGAACGTTTCGTCAACCAAAACAGTTTGGATAAAGGGCGCCCAATTTTTTGCAATTGCCGGGCAGGCAGGAAGTAAAAACTGGGCTTCTGGCAACGATGTATTTTCTGTCTCTGCTAATATGTTTTTGACTGCTCATGCTAATCTCGAAAAAAAAAGATGGTATTTTAATAATTCACTATTCGCATCTTACGGCCTTATCAATACCGATGAATATGCCACTATAAAAAACGATGATAAGATTGATCTTTTTTCAACTTTAGGAATTAAATTAAGAAAGAAAACAGAATTTGGAATAGGAGCCGCTTTGAATTTCAGGTCGCAATTTTCCAACGGGTACGACCGCGATTATCTCAACCAGGGAATTAAAAGAAGAACCTCGGGATTTTTTGCCCCGGCATATATAACTGCGGCGCCTATCGGGATAAATTACCAAACTAAAAACCTCAGCATCTATGGAACACTCGTAGGTTTTCGCGGAGTTATTGTTTCAAATGAACCATACAGTTATCACTACCAGGGCGCAATAATACCCGGTAATTTAATCAACGAAAAAAACCTTGCGACTGTCGAAAGATCAGTTGCTGAAATGTATGGGGTTAATCCAAAAAAGACGATTCAATACCAGGTGGGGCCTTATATTTCCGCCGCATATAATAAAGAGATTTATCATAACATTTCTTATATGGGGCGTATTGATTTATTTTCAGACTTTACGCACAGTGCACCTGAAAATGTAGATATATTTTTTATGAACACATTTGTATTCAAAATAAATAATTGGCTCAATGCCCTGTATAGCCTCGATCTCGCTTACGATGATGATATAAAGAAATTTGGTTATTACAAAGACCATCCTGCCTTGCAGAGCAAATCAATATTGGGTATTGGAATCAACGCCAGGTTTGGCAAAGACAGAATTAAAACGCATAAAAGCAAACATAATAAAATCAGTGAAACGCATAAATAGGATTAAGTTAATGACACGAATGATATGACAGGTTCAGGATAGCAACAAAGAAAATTGAAATGACTAAAGAAATATACCAGATAAAGCTCCCGCAATTTGAAGGCCCCTTTGATCTCCTGTTATTTTTCATAGAAAGAGATGAACTGGATATTTATAACATTCCAATCACAAAGATCACTAATGAATTTCTTGAATACATTCATAAAAGCGAAGCATTGAATATTGAGCTTAGCAGCGAATTTATTCTTTTCATAAGTACGCTCATGCGCATAAAAGCTAAGATGCTTTTACCACGCAAAGAGCTTGACCAGGAAGGCAATGAAATTGATCCGCGACAGGAATTGGTTAACAAAATACTTGAATATAAAAGATTCAAAGAGGCCTCAGCTAAGATGAGTGAACTGGAGGCTTTGCGTATGCTTATGGCCAAACGCGGCAATATACTGGACGAGCTTTCCAAAATTGGAGATGAAGAGTCTGAAGGAACAGAAATACAAACCGTCTCTTTGTTCAAGCTGATGAAAGCTTTTGAAAAAGTTGCGCAACGGCTTCATGAAAAAAGGCATAAGCCGGTGCATACCGTTGTAAGCTATGATTATACCATGGAGGGCAGCAGGAAGTATATGCTCGATCTTGTAAAGAAGGAAAAACATGTTTCTTTTGAAAAAATATTTGATGTATCTGAAAATCGCATTCACGCCATTTTCCTTTTTCTGAATATGCTTGAATTAATTCAGCAAAAATATTTTTCTATAATGATGGGGCAGGGCGTGAATAATTTTATTATCGAATATAATGAAGACAGGATTGAAGAAGCAGCGTTGCCGGAAGAAACAAAGGTTGATGCTTCTTTAAATTAATTTCAAACCACTTTCGTAAAATCCCTCTTCATTATTTGCAAGTAATTTAAATTGATAAATATATTTTTTATCTATGAAAAAAACAACAATACTCCTGGTCATTTTATTCTCAATTCCTTCAACTTTTATTTTTGCGCAGGGGAAAAATGATAGTGCTATTATTTCAGCTATCGTAACTGAGGCTACCCAAAATTCGCAGTTGGAAAAACTGGCGCATGAATTATTAGATGAAATTGGTCCCCGGCTCGTGGGCAGTCCCAAGATGCAACAGGCGCATGATTGGGCGGTTTCAAAATATAAAGATTGGGGAATATCTGCGCACAATGAAAAGTGGGGTGAATGGCGCGGCTGGGAAAGAGGAATTACCCATATAGATATGGTTTCTCCATGGATAAAATCTTTAGAAGGTACCCAGCTTGCGTGGAGCCCATCCACCAAGGGCAAGGCCATTACTGCTGAATTAATTATCCTTCCCTATGTTGAGGATTCTGTTGCATTTCAAAAATGGCTGCCATCGGTAAAAGGTAAGTTTGTAATGATTTCAATGAACCAGCCCACGGGCAGGCCTGATTATAACTGGGAAGAATTTGGCAGGAAAGAATCGATACAAAAAATGAAAAGTAATCGTGATTCATTAACTGCATTGTGGAGAGAAAGAATTTCCAATACCGGCTACTCTACCCGCACTTTGCCACCAGCTCTGGAGGATGCAGGTGCTTTGGGAATCATTACAAATAATTGGTCGGCGGGTTTCGGCGTAGATAAAATTTTTGGTGCATCTACTTCTAAAATACCAACTGTAGATATCGCTTTGGAAGATTATGGTTTGCTCTATCGTCTTACAGAGAATGGGCCGGCGCCTAAATTAAACATACGGGCAGATTCAAAAGAAACGGGAATGCAACCCACCTTCAATACCATTGCAGAAATAAAAGGCTCAGAAAAGCCAGATGAATATGTGATGCTATCTGCCCATTTTGATTCATGGGATGGAGGTACCGGCGCCACGGACAATGGCACAGGGACTCTTACCATGATGGAAGCAATGCGTATTTTGAAAAAGATTTATCCCAATCCAAAAAGAACAATCTTAATTGGAAATTGGGGAAGCGAGGAACAAGGCCTTAATGGCTCACGAGCTTTCGTGGAAGACCATCCGGAAATTATTAAAAATATCCAGGCTGTTTTTAATCAGGATAATGGAACAGGCAGGGTGGTAGATATCCAGGGCCAGGGGTTTTTAAATTCTTATGAATACGTGGGGAAATGGCTCTCCGCGGTTCCTGATATTATTCGAAGCCAGATCGCAACCAGCTTTCCCGGGACCCCGGGAAGAGGAGGATCGGATTTTGCATCTTTTGTTGCTGCCGGTGTTCCTGCATTTTCATTAAGTTCAAATAGCTGGCTCTACGGAATTTATACCTGGCATACTAACAGGGATACTTATGATAAAATTGTTTTTGATGATGTTCGCAGCAATGCAATACTCACGGCGATATTAGTTTATATGGCTTCTGAAGATCCTGTAAAAACCTCGCGTGAAAAATCAATTTTACCAATAGAAAGTAAAACCGGTGAACCCTCTAAATGGCCTGAGCAAAGATCACCGACAAGGATTGGTGGTGTGACTAAGTA